>CAZYJP010000151.1:1070-5912 GCA_964647795.1 uncultured Thermodesulfobacteriota bacterium | reverse complement strand
TACCGGTTCCTGGTCGCCGAAGGGCTCGCCGAGACAAACCCCCTCGCACGACTGGAGTCCCCCAAGCTCTGGAAGACGCTTCCCCGCACCCTCTCCCCCGAAGAAACCCGGGCCGTGGTGGAGTCGCCCCGCCCCGAGGACCCCCAGGGACTGCGGGACCGGGCCATCCTGGAGCTCCTCTACGCGTCCGGACTTCGGGTCTCCGAGATCTCGGACCTGACCCTCGACCGGGTGGAGCTCTCGCTAGGGTACGTCCGCCCGGTCGGCAAGGGGTCCAAGGAGCGGGTGGTGCCCGTGGGCAATCGGGCCCTGTCCGCTCTGGAGGAGTATCTGGACCGGGGCCGGCCCCTCCTGCTGAGGGGCCGGCGCGACGGCCACGTCTTTTTGAACCGCTTCGGCCGCCGCCTCTCCCGGCAATCCGTCTGGAAGCTCGTCAAGCAGGCGAGCCGCGCGGCCGGGGTCTCCCGCGACGCGAGCCCCCACACGCTTCGCCACTCCTTCGCCACCCACCTCCTGGAGGGTGGGGCGGACCTGCGCAGTGTCCAGATGATGCTCGGTCACGCCGATCTGGCCACCACCCAGGTCTACACCCACGTCACCCGAAAGCGCCTCATCGAGCTGGTTCGCAAGCACCACCCGCGGGGGTGAAGCGGGACCCCTTCCCCCGAGCCCCCGCAGGCGGGGTTTCCGGCCCTCGGCCGTGCCCTCTCCACACACCGTGCCCTCCACCGTGCCCGGAATCCGCTATCAACTTTTCCGGCGGGGGCGGGGAGCCTTGGAGTGCAGCCCCGTACCGCATCGACCGATTCGCCCAGGCCCGCAGAAACGGGTGAAGCTGGGCGTACCTGTTTCCCTCTGACGCCTCGTCGAAAATGTCGCGGATTGCGGGGCGGGGCGGAGGGGCTCCCCGGCTCCGAGCACGTGCCAGGCGGTGGATCCGGGGTGCCCTCCACAGGGGTGCCCTCCACCGTTGCAGGGCCCGAGGCGGTGTGGTACTGGTCATCGGTCCACCCCTCCCACGAACGACCAGACCCCGGAGACGTCCATGACCCAAGACCTGAACGGCCCGGACCCGGTGCGGGAGGCGATCCGCACCGAAAGCCTGCAGACCTTGAGACAGTCCCTGGCCCGGTCCCCCCTGGCGGCGGACCTGGGGATCGAGTTCACCGAGTTCGAGCCCGGTCGGGCGGCGGCCCGACTGCCTGCGGGCCCGAAGCTTCGAAACTTCCTCGGGTACACCCACACCGGGGCGCTCTTCGCCCTGACCGAGCAGGTCATGGCGGCGGCCGCCAACTCCCTGGGCTACGTGGGGCTCCCCCTGAACTGCGAGATTCACTTCCTGAAGGGTGCCGACCCCGAGCAGGACATGGAGGCACGGGCCCGGGTGGTGGACACCCAGGGCCGGATCGCCCGGGTCTCGGTGGTGGTTCTGCAGGGAGCCACCGAGGTGGCGAAGGTAACCGAGATGGTCTTCCTGCGCACCGGCGGAGCCTGAGGGTGTCGTGATCCCCGTCGACGCGATCCGCCGGGCTTCCGGGCGGCGAGACGAGATGGCGAGACGGCTCCGGCGCGACCTCCACCGCATCCCGGAGCTCGCCTACCAGGAGGTGGAGACCACCCGCTACGTGGAGGGGTTCCTCGCCGAACGGGGAATTGCCTTCGAGCGCTCGTCGTCCGGGACGGGAGGGGTCGCCGTGGTGGGGCAGGGTGAGGCCGTGGTCCTTCTACGGGCCGACCTGGATGCCCTGCCGGTGGAGGAGGCCACAGGGCTCCCCTTCGGCTCCGAACACCCGGGTCGCATGCACGCGTGCGGCCACGATGCCCACACGGCAGTGCTCCTCGCGGTTGTCGACGCGGTGGCCTCGGGGGAGGTTTCGCTGCCGGGGAGGGCGGCGTGTCTCTTCCAGCCGGCGGAAGAGGGGCCAGGGGGATGCCTGCGCCTGCTGGAGGAGGGGCTCCTGGAGAGGTACCCGGCCCGCTTCGCCGCCGCGCTGCACGTGTGGCCAGGGCTTCTCACGGGGACGGTGGGCCTCTCCTCCGGCCCGGTCATGGCCAGCATGGACCGGCTCCGGCTCGTCTTCCACGGTCGGGGGGGCCACGGGGCCTACCCCCATGCCTGTGTCGACCCTGTGGTGATGGCTGCCGAGGGGGTGCTGGCCCTGCAGACCGTGGTGAGCCGGAGGGTGAACCCTCTGGAACCCGCCCTCGTGACCCTGGGGGCGATCCACGGGGGCAGCGCGCCCAACATCATCCCCGACCGGGTGGAGCTCCTGGGGACGATCCGGGCCTACGCCCCCGAGACCCGAGAGCGTCTGCTGGCGGGGATCCGCGAGGTGGGGGAGGGCGTGGCCGCAGCCCACGGCGGCCGGTTCTCCTGCGGGGTGGACGAGGGATACCCGGTCACGCGGAACGACCCGGCGGCCGCTCGCCGCCTCGGCGAGGCCCTTGCGGCGGTGCTCGGGGATTCCGCCGTCGTCCCCGCGGTGCAGACGATGGGGGCCGAGGACATGGGTTTTCTACTCGAGCGGGTGCCCGGCTGCTACCTGCAACTCGGTGCCAGCGCCCATCCGGCGCGGGCCGAACCTCTTCACAGCCCCCGCTTCGACCTCGACGAGGGGTGTCTGCCCGTGGGGATCTGCGCCCTTCTGACTGCGGCCTGGACGGGCCTCACTTCCTGACCGCACGCACCACCCGCGGCCCGCACGCCACGCTCTTGGGGAGCCACGCCTCCAGGAGCCGGGCCCGCTCCTCCGGGCAGAGGAGGCCGCCGTCGGGGCGCAGCTCCCTCACCCGGCGGGTGACGCTGTAGAGGCTCACCGCCGCCGCCACCGAGATGTTGAGGCTTTGCGCGAAGCCGGCCATCGGGATGATATAGGCCCCATCGCACAGGGCGCGGGCGCCGGGGCTCACCCCCTCCTTCTCGTTTCCCAAGACCAGCGCCAGTGGTTCTCGGACGGGGAGGTCTTCCAGGGGCAGGGCGCTGGGGTCGAGCATGGCTGCGTGGAGGCGAAACCCCAGCGCGTGGAGCTCCTCTGCGCACGCTGCAAAGGACTCGTGGCGGTGCAGGCTGAGCCACTTGTGGGCCCCCAGGGTGATGCGGCGGCTGAACGTGAAATCCTCCGCAGTCTCCACCGCGTGGACGTGCTGGATGCCCAGAGCCTCGCAGGTGCGCAGAACGGCGCTTGTGTTGTGGGGATGGTGGAGGTTCTCCACCACCACCCGCACTGCCCCCAGGCGCCGGTTCAGGACGCCCTCGATCTTCGCCCAGCGCTCCGGCCGCACCGCCGCCCGCAGGATCTGCTCCGCCCGTTCCATGGGGCGAGGATAGCAGACCGATCCCGGGGAACGCCATGCGACAAGGCGGCCTGAGGCATCCGGTGCCGCCGAAAAGTCTTCCTCCCCGGCCCCGATCGCCCGCGCCGCCTTGAAGCACTCGTTGGCGGCGGCCGCTGCCGGGAGGGGTTGGGCGAGGGCGGCTCCGAGGCCCAACGCCGGTCGCAGGTCCTTCTATGCGTGCTTCAGAGGATCCGGAGGGCGACTCCGGGGGCGGGGTCGTGTAAGATGCACAGCCCGGCTGCCGCCGCGCGGTGCCACCACCCTTCGAGGGAGCGAGTCCGTGTTTGCCCGACTGGTCCTGCTGTTCACCGTGGTCCCGGCCCTCGAGATCTACCTGCTGGTTCGGGTGGGCGCCGGCATCGGGGCCCTCAACACGGTGCTCCTCATCGTCGCGACCGGCGTCGTCGGGGCGTATTACGCCCGGCTCCAGGGGTTTCAGGTGGTGGGTCGGCTCCAGGCGACTCTCCGGGAGGGTCGCCCCCCCGCCGAGGAGCTCGTCGACGGGGCGATGCTCCTGGTGGGGGGCGCGCTCCTCCTGACCCCGGGTTTTCTCACCGACGCCCTCGGGTTCTCCCTGATCTTCCCCGCCACGCGGCTGCGGTGGAAGCGCCTCTTCCTGGAGTGGCTGCACCGCAAGCTCCGGAGGGGGGAGATCGTGGTGCGCCGGTGGTGACCCCCGGCCCCTGACTTCGCGGATCCCTTCCCCCTTCCTGCCAGCAGGGCCTCTCATGGACTGGAAGACGATCGTCACGACCTTCGGCCTGGTGTTCCTCGCCGAGCTCGGCGACAAGACCCAACTTGCCACCCTGAGCTTCGCCGCCGGGGGCAGGAGCCCGCTCTCGGTGTTCCTGGGCGCCTCCCTGGCTCTGGTGCTCACGAGCCTCCTGGCCGTGCTCCTCGGGGTGACCCTGGGGGCGTGGGTCCCCCGCAACTGGGTGCGCTTGGGCGCCGGGGCGTTCTTCATCGGCGCCGGGATCCTGATCCTCCTGAACCGGGGCTGAACCCGTGCTCGATGCCCTGGAGCTGAGCAAGTCCTACGGGGGCCAGACCGTCTTGGACCGGGCGAGTTTCCAGGTGGGCGAGGGGGAGCGGCTCGCCCTGGTGGGCCCCAACGGTGCAGGAAAGACGACCCTCCTGCGCATCCTGGCCGGGGAGGAGCGCCCCGATTCGGGCGAGGTGCGGCGCCGGCGGGGGTTGGAGATCGGGTATCTTCGCCAGGAGGCCGACCCCGCACCCGACCGTCCCCTGCTGGCCTACGTGGAGGACGTGGCCGAGGACGTCCGCTCCCTCGAGGCCGAGCTCCGGGAGATCGAGGGCCGCCTGGCGGCGGGTAACGCCGAACCGCGCCTCCTGGACCGTTACGGCCACCTCCAGACCCGCTTCGAGCACCTGGGGGGGTACGCCCTGCGGGCGCGCGCGGAGCGCATCCTGGCGGGGCTGGGCTTTCGGCTCGGGGAGCTCTCCGACCGCCTCTCCGCCTTCTCCGGCGGGTGGCGGATGCGGGCG
>CAZYJP010000151.1:0-1060 GCA_964647795.1 uncultured Thermodesulfobacteriota bacterium | reverse complement strand
TCCTGCGGGAACCCGACCTCGTCCTCCTCGACGAGCCCACCAATCACCTCGACATCGTGACCCTCGAGTGGCTCGAGGCGCACCTCCAGGAGAGCCCTAGCGCCTTTCTCGTGGTGAGCCACGACGTCGCGTTCCTGGACCGGGTGGTCCAGGGGGTCCTGGCCCTCGAGGCCGGCCGGGCCGTGCGCACCCTGGGGAACTTTGCCCAGTACCAGGCCGAGCGCTTCCTGCGCGAGGAACAGGCCCGGGCGGCCTACGACAACTGGCAGCGACGCCGTGCCCAGACCCAGGCCTTCGCCGACCGGTTCCGCTACAAGGCCACCAAGGCACGCCAGGTGCAGTCGCGCCTGCGGCAACTGGAGCGGGAGGAGGCTCCCCCTCCGCCCCCCCCTCCTGCCGACTCCCTCACCCTGCACCTGCCCCAGCCGGAGCGCTCCGGCCGCACCGTGGCCCTTCTCGAGGACGTGGAGGCGGGCTACCCGGGGAAGCCGGTATACCGGGGGCTGCACTTCCGGATCGAACGGGGGGAGAAGGTGGCTCTCATCGGGCCCAACGGTGCCGGCAAGTCCACCCTGCTCAAGCTCCTGGCCGGGGCCCTGCCGCCCCTCCGGGGCCGGGTGGAGTACGGGCACCGCGTGACCCTGAGTTACTTCGCCCAGCACCAGCTGGAGCAGCTCGACCCGGCCCGGACCGCCCTCGAGGAGATGCGCAGCCTTCCCGGCCTCCGGAACGAGCTCGAGCTGCGCAGTGTGCTGGGTTCGTTCCTCTTTTCCGGCGACGCGGTCGACAAGAAGGTGTCGGTGCTCTCCGGGGGGGAGAAGAGCCGCCTGGTGCTGGCCAAGCTCCTCTCGAACCCGGGCAACTTCTTCCTCCTGGACGAACCCACCAATCACCTGGACATCCAGGCGTGCGAGGTGCTCAAGCGGGCCCTCGAGGCGTTTTCCGGCACCCTTTGCCTCATCACCCACGACCGGGACCTGATCAACCGAACGGCGAGCCGGGTCGTCTATGTCGACGGAGGCAACCTTCGAGAATACCTTGGGAATTTCGACGATTTCGT
>CAZYJP010000150.1:0-5995 GCA_964647795.1 uncultured Thermodesulfobacteriota bacterium | reverse complement strand
CCCGGGGCAGGGGGTGCTGGCCGAGAGTGCCGCCATGATCCAGGTCCTCGGCCAGTCCCGGGACGTGGCCCGCCACGGGGATACGACGGTGCTCCTCACCGGGGAGAGCGGCACGGGCAAGGAGGTGGTGGCGCGGTATATTCATGGGCTCTCGGAGAGGGCTTCCGGGCCCTTCATGGAGATCAACTGTGCTTCCATACCGGGGCCGATCCTCGAGAGCGAGCTCTTCGGTCACGAGCCGGGGGCCTTCACCGACGCCCGTAAGGCGAAGGAGGGGCTCCTTCAGGCGGCGGACCGGGGGACGGTGTTCCTGGATGAGGTCGGGGACATGGACCTGGGGCTTCAGGCGAAGCTCCTGCGGTTCCTGGAGACCCGAAAGATCCGGCGACTCGGGGGCGTGCGGGAGGCGCAGGTGGACGTCCGCGTGGTGGCGGCCACCAACCAGGACCTCCAGGGGGCCATCGAGGCCCGGCTGTTTCGGGAGGACCTCTACTACCGGCTCAACGTCTTCCCCATCCGCATCCCGCCCCTGCGGGAGCGCCGGGAGGACATCCTGCCCCTGGCCCAGCACTACTTGCTCCACTTCGCCCGCAAGTTTCACAAGCCCCTCTCCGAGATCGCGCCCGAGGCGTGCCGGGCCTTACTGACCTACGGGTGGCCCGGGAACGTGCGGGAGATCCGAAACCTCATGGAGAGGCTCGCCATCACCTGCCGTGGCCCGCTCCTCCGGGCCGAGGACCTCCCGGCCGAGGTCTGGGGTGCGCCGGCTCGAGGATCCGAGCACTGGGCCCTGCCCCCGGAGGGGTGCCAGTTGGAGGTCCTGGAGGCAGACCTGGCACGGAGCCTCATCACCCAGGCGCTCGAGCGCACCGGAGGCAACATCTCCCAGGCAGCCAAGCTCCTGGGGCTCCCCCGGGGAACCTTGCGCCACCGCCTCGAGGCCCTCGGGTTGGGGGGCGAGTAGATCGGAGTCCTCGGCGCCCTGGACGTCTTGGCCGTGGATGGTACCCACCGATACAGAGCTCTCGGGTGACGGAGCGGCGCCGGCTCAGCCTTTCACCACACCGAGGGGCCGGAGCCTGGCCACCCGACGGGAGATCCCGGCCCCCGCCGCGGCATCGACCACGTCGTCCACGTCCTTGTAGGCCTCGGGCATCTCTTCGGCCAGTGTCTTCACGCCGGCGGAGTAGACCCAGATTCCCGCTGCTTCCAGCTCCTTGCGCACCTGGGCGCCGTGCTTCCTCTTGAGGGCCGCGTGGCGTGAGAGAAGTCGTCCGGCCCCGTGGCAGGTGGACCCGAAGGTCTCCTCCATGGCCTGCTCCGTGCCGGCGAGCACGTAGGAGGCTCTCCCCATGTCCCCCGGGATCATGACTGGCTGGCCCACGGTCCGGTATCGGGCCGGCACTTCGGGTCGGCCGGGGCCGAAGGCCCGAGTGGCGCCCTTCCGGTGCACCATGACCCAGCGCTCCTCGCCGGAAACGCGGTGACGCTCCCGTTTGGCAATGTTGTGCGCTACGTCGTACACGAGGCGAAGCCCCAGGTCCTTCGGCGAGGCGCGGAAGAAGTCCTGCAGTGCCTCCCGCGCCCAATGCATCAACGCCTGGCGGTTCGCCCACGCGTAGTTGGCCGCTCCGGCCATGGCGGCGAGGTAGTCCCTTGCGGCCCGGGTCGAGAGGTAGGCGCAGGCGAGCTGGCGATCCGGCAGTTCGATGCCGGACCGCGCGACTTCCCGGGCCATCACCTTGAGGTAGTCGTCGCAGACCTGGTAGCCGAACCCCCGGCTGCCCGAGTGGATCATGAGAACCACCTGGGCCTCCCGTAGGCCGAAGGCATGGGCCGCCTCGCGGTCGAAGACGGTCTCGACGTACTGGATCTCCAGGAAGTGGTTCCCGGAGCCCAGGGTCCCCACCTGCTGGAATCCCCGCTCGTAGGCCCGGTCCGAGATCGTGGCGGGATCGGCCCCTGGGAGGCATCCGCCCTCCTCGGTGACCTCCAGGTCCTCGGGCCGACCGTACCCTGCCTCCACGGCCCAAGCGGCACCTCTCATGACCACCGAGCGCTGATCCTTCCGGTTGAGACGGATCGGGCCGGTGGACCCGACCCCGGACGGGATCCGAGTGAAGAGGAGTCCCGCCAGCTCCCGGACGAGGGGGGCCACCTCGTCCCGTTCGAGCTCGGTGGTCATGAGCCGGCAGCCGCAGTTGATGTCGTAGCCGACCCCGCCTGGAGAGATCACCCCGGTCTCGGCGTCGGTGGCTGCGACCCCCCCGATGGGGAAACCATACCCCCAGTGGATGTCCGGCATGGCCATGCTGGCGCCGAGGATCCCGGGCAGCGTGGCTACGTTGCGTACCTGCTCCACAGCCTTCTCGGAGCGGATCTGGGGGATCATTCCCTCCGTGGCGTAGATCAGCCCCGGCACCCGCATCGCTCCTTCCTGGGGGATCCGCCAGCGGAAGTCGTCGACCTTCTCGAGGGGAATGGGAGCGTCCACGGCATTCCTCCGGGGGAGCGGTGCGGCCTGGACCAGTCTACCCGGCTGTACCGGGGGGCGGAAGCCGGACTCCGGCGGCCGTGCCCTCAACGTTCCCCGTGGGGACCCCTCGAAGCTCCCGCGGCCCGGTTCAAGTCGTCCAGGAGCCGCTCCACGTCCACGTTGTGGATCATGGCGCTCTGCTTCACCGTCTCGGTGGCCTGGCCAGGGCACGAGAAGCAGCCGGAACCATAGTACCTGCGGAAGACAGCCTCCGTCCCCGGGTGGGCGGCGAGGATGTCCCCGAGCACCTGGTCTTCGCGGATGGGCGCTCCTCGGGTCCCGCTTTCCCCGGTCACGGCCTTCCTCAGGGTTTCGATCATCTCGGCCAGATCCACCCCGTGGCGAGCACACGCCATCTCCAGGGTCACGGGCAGCTGCTTCACTTGCTCGCGATGTTCCGGGTCGGCGAGGGCGCCGAAGCCGCTCTGGACGAAGAGCTCCGCCGTCTCGGGCCAGCGGGTAAGGATCTCTCCCACCCGGGTGCCGGCCTCGATCCGCGCCGTGTCGGGCGCAGGCCTCGCCGGGGCGGCTGGGGCCCGCCGTTCCCCTCCCTTCGCGTCCTCCCTCTCGGCGAGGAGGAGGGTGGCACCCAGGTTCACGGCAAAGAGGAAGACCGAGGCGACGGAGAGCCCCGCGAAGAGGACGAACCCCGCCGAGGGGAGCTCGGGGTAGGTCACGACCATCCCGACCAGGCCGAAATTCGCGGCCCAGAAGTGGATCGGCAGCAAAGCGGGCCACCGCATCTCCCGGGCGTTGAAGCGGGGCAGCACGAAGTAGCCCACGCCGTAGATCATCATTGCCATGAAGCCCAGTAGGTTCAGGTGGACGTGGGCGAAGCGGGCCCAGCCCGGAGCTGCGGTGAGGCCCATCCAGAGGCCGAGCACCGAGGCCAGGACGAAGTAGAGCAGCGAGGCGACAATGAAACCCTTCGTGTAACGGTCCATGAAGAGTCCTCCCGGATCTGGTTGGGTCGGTCGTGGGAGAAAGTGTACCTCGGAGTCGCCCGCGGCGCATTGACATGCGTCACGACTGCGGGGGAGTCCTGGGCAGGCGAGAGGGCGAGCCGAGCCCGTGTGCACGGAACGGACGCCCCCCGTGTGCCTGCGAGGCCCGAGTCTGCACCACCCAGGATAACGGCTTCGCGGCGAGCCTTTGACAAACGCCGTTTCGGGCGTACCCTGGCTCCAGGAACCATGAGCTCGTGGTGTGCCGGGGTGGGCCCGAGCGGGCCGGAGAGGAGGGGTCGACCGATGCCGGGAAAAAAGGGGAAGAGGCTGGGGGGCTTGGTGGCCCTGGTCACCGGAGGCACGGGGGGGATCGGGACCGCCATCTGCCAGCACCTTGCCAAGGGTGGGGCCCGCGTATTCGCCGGTTACAACGCCGGGGGAAAGCACGACATGGCTCAGGCCTGGCAGGAGCACCAGCGGGCAGAGGGGTTCGAGCTCGAGCTCGCCTTCGGCGACGTGCGGGACTTCGGGTCGTGCCAACGCTGCGTGGACGAGGTGTTGGAACGGGGGGGCAAGGTCGACATCCTGGTCAACAACGCCGGTATCACCCGGGACGTGATGTTCCGCAAGATGAGCTGGGACCAGTGGAACGACGTGATCATCGCCAACCTGAGCAGCATCTTCACCATGACCCGCCTGGTCATCAACGGCATGATCGACAGGGGCTGGGGGCGGGTGGTCAACATCTCGTCCGTCAACGCCCAGAAGGGGCAACTGGGGCAGACCAACTACTCGGCAGCCAAGGCCGGGATGCACGGGTTCACCAAGGCCCTCGCCCTGGAGGTGGCCGGCAGGGGAATTACGGTCAACACGGTCGCCCCCGGTTACATCGCCACGAAGATGGTGATGGCCGTTCCGGAGAAGATTCGGCAGAAGATCATCCAGGACATCCCGGTGGGGCGGCTGGGGGCTCCCGAAGAGGTCGCGCGGACCGTCTGCTTCCTCTGCGCCCCGGAGGCCGGCTACATCACCGGCTCCATGATCTCGGTGAACGGAGGCCAGCACATGTTCTGATCGGGGTCAGCACCCCGCGCGTCGGACGCCTTGGTGGCCTGTCGAGGCTTGGGGAACGAAGCCTGCCCCCCCGGCGGACGAGGGACAGGCACCGGGCCTCAGGCCGGGTGAGGTGTGTGGCGGGCCGGATGCCCGAGAAAGGATCATCGGGGTGAGGAAGATTCTGACCCTCCTGACGCTCGCACTGGTTGTACCCCCGACCGGGGCCGAGGAGTTTACCCTCGCCCGGCGCGGGATGGTGGCGGAGATTCGGGCCGACGTGGAGGCTACCGCCCGCCACATCGGAAAGAGGGCGTTGGACCCCCAGGTGATGGAGGTGATGGGCCGGGTGCCGCGCCACGAGTTCGTCCCGAGCCATCTCAGGGGGCGGGCCTACGAGAACCGGCCCCTGCCGATCGGGTACGGTCAGACCATTTCCCAGCCCTATATCGTGGCCCTCATGACGGATCTGGCGGCGGTCTCCGCCGGGGAGACGGTGCTCGAGCTCGGGACCGGATCCGGCTACCAGGCCGCGATCCTTGCCGCCCTCGGCGCTCGGGTATACACCGTCGAGATCGTGCCCGAGTTGGGAGAACAGGCCCGGGAGCGGCTCTCCCGACTCGGCTACCGCGACGTGGCCGTTCGTGTGGGCGACGGGTACCATGGTTGGGTGGAGCACGCCCCTTTCGATGCCATCCTGGTCACCGCGGCTGCGAGCCACATCCCTCCGCCCCTGGTGCGGCAGCTCAAACCGGGAGGGCGAATGGTCGTCCCGGTGGGAAGCCCCTTCCAGACCCAGCAGCTGACCTTGGTGGAGAAGTCCGAGGTCGGGACGGTCACGACCCGCCAGTTCCTGCCGGTGCTCTTCGTCCCACTCACCGGCGGCCGTTGACCGGGATCGATGTTCCTCCTTTCGGTCTCTCTGCTCTCGGCGAGTGCCCTGGCGTACCAGGTGCTCTTGATGCGCCTGCTCTCCGTAGTGCTCTGGCATCACTTCGCCGCAACCGTGATCAGTCTTGCCCTGCTGGGCTACGGCCTCAGCGGGACGGTCCTGACCCTGGCACAGGAGCGCCTGCGAGGGCGGTTCGCGCTGGTCTATCCCTTGGGCTGCGGCCTCTTCGGTGTGCTGGCCCCGGCCGCTTTTGCGCTGGCACAGCGGGTTCCGTTCAACCCATTGGTGGCGGTGTGGGAACCCGACCAGTGGGGGGCCTTCGCGGCCATCTACCTGCTGCTCGCCGTTCCCTTCGTCTTCGCCGGAGGCTGCGTGGGCCTTGCCCTGAGGGAGCTCCGCCCACAGATCCCGCGGCTGTATCGGGCCGACCTGTTCGGTGCGGGTACCGGGGCCGTGACCGGTGTGGCGCTTCTGTTCGTCCTTTCTCCCGCCGACTGTCTGCGGGCGGTGGGGGCGGGCGGGTTTGCCGCCGGGGCCGCCGCCGCCGTGGGGCTGGGAAGCTTCCGG
>CAZYJP010000149.1:0-5998 GCA_964647795.1 uncultured Thermodesulfobacteriota bacterium | reverse complement strand
TCTTTCGGGCCCGGGAGGTGCTCGGCCAATGAGCGACCGGCCGGGCCGCCCGCCGCTGCTGCGGGTGGGGCGCATCGGGTTCGCCAACTGCACTCCCCTCTTCCTCGCCCTCGAGGAAGGGGGGACCGGCCCCGGCGTGGGGTTCGTTCCGGGGATGCCCACGGAGCTCAACACGGCGCTGCGGGAGGGGAGCATCGACCTCTCCCCCTCCTCTTCCGTGGAGTACCTCCGGAGGCCGGATCTGTACGGCTTCCTCCCGGACCTCTCCATCTCCTCCCTCGGGGCGGTCGAATCGGTGATCCTGTTCAGCCGCCGGCCCTTGGCGGAGTTGGACGGGAGGCCCGTGGGGCTGTCCCCGGCGTCGGCCACCTCGGTCGTGCTCCTCCGCGTGCTCCTGGAGGGTCGCCTGGGGATTCGCCCCCGGTACGGGCCCCCGGAAGAAGAACCGGAGGCGGTCCTCTGGATCGGGGACCGGGCGCTGCGAGAGGCTCGGGACGGGGGGTGGCCCTTCGCCCACGACCTCGGGGCGCTCTGGCACGAGGCCACAGGCACGCCCTTCGTGTTCGCCCTTTGGATCTGCCGACGCGCTGCCTTCGCCGCCGCCCCCGAGGCAGTGCGGAATTTCTACCGAGATCTGGTCCGCGCCCGGCAACGGGCCTACCGGAGCTACCCCGCCTACGCCCGCCGCTCCCCGGAGGCGTCGTGGATGGGGGAGCGGGGCCTCCTGGACTACTGGCAGACCATCTCCTACGACCTCACCGCGTGGCACCTCCAGGGACTCCGGCTCTTCGCCCGGGAGGCCGCAGCGCTGGGGCTCCTCCCGCCCCCTCCCCCCCTGACGCCCCTTCCCGTGGAGGGCTGACGGCTACAGATTCAGGATCCAGGTCGCGAGGCCGAAGTAGAGGAGCAGCCCCGTGATGTCCACCACGGTGCTGAGCGCCGGGCTCGCCACCACCGCCGGATCGAGGCGTAGCCTCGAGGCCGCCAGGGGCAGGACCGCTCCGACCGCGGTGGAGGTCATTACCTGGAGCCCCAATGCCACGGCCACCGTGGCCCCGATCCAGCCCAGGTGGAAGTCCGGCGGCACGTCCCCCGCCGCGGTGAAGAAATACACCTTGGCGTAGACGAGCGTCCCCAGGGTAAACGCAAGGAGCACGCTCACCCGCAGCTCCTTCCAAAGGATCCGCAGGGCGTCCGAGGTCTCCACCTCCCCCAGCGCGAGAGCCCGAATCACGGTCGTGGAAGCCTGGGACCCGGTGTTTCCTCCCACGGAGGCAAGCATGGGCAGGTAGACCACCAGGAGCATGAGGCTCGTGAGCGCCCCTTGGAAGGTGTGGAGTATCCACCCGGAGACGAGCTGCAACGCCGCCAGGGAAACGCACCACGCGACCCGCTTGCGGTAGTGGATGGACGACGGGATGTCCAGGTAGGCCTCCTCCCGGGCGTCCCCCGTGATGCCCATGATCCGCTCGAGGTCCTCGGTCTGCTCCTCCCGGAGGATGTCGAACGCGTCGTCGTGGGTGACGATGCCCACCAGGGCATTGGTCCCGTCCACCACCGGCACGGCCAGCAGGTCGTATTTCTCGATGGTGCGGGCCACGGCCTCCTGATCCTGGTCCACCCGGACCGCGATGGGGCCGGGAACCATGAGGCTCTCCACCAACGACTCGGGGCGGGCGAGGATCAAGTCCTTGAGGGAGATGGAGCCCAACAGCTTTCGCGCCGCCCCCAGGACGTAGGCGTAGTACACCGTCTCCCGGTCGGGGGCTTCCCGGCGAATCTTCTCGATGGCTTCCCGGGCTGTGAGGTGCGGCAGGAGGGTTACATAGTCGGAGGTCATCACGGCCCCCGCGGTGCCCTCTTCGTACCCGGCCAGGCGCCGGATGTCGTCGCGCTCCGCCTGGGCGAGCGCGGGCCAGAGCGCCTCCAGGGTCTCCTCCTTGAGGCGCTTGACCAGGTCTGCCCGTTCGTCGGGGCTCATGTGGGTGACGAGCTCGGCGAGTTGGTCGCGCTTGAGGGAGTGTGCGAGCCGCACCTGGGTGGGGACTTCCAGGTACGAGAAGACCTCTCCCCGCTCCAGGGGCGGCAGACACTGGAGGAAGGCGGCGAGGTCCGGCGGCTCCATCTCGCCGACGAACTCGGCGACGGTGGCCGGGTGGAGGTCCTCGGCGAACTCCCGAATGGCACGGGTGTCGCTGCGGCCCAGTGTGGCCCGAAGTTCGGGAATGAGCAGGGTGTTCATCGGCACCTCCCGCGGCCCATGGCCCCGGCGCGGTGCCGCGGGAGGTCAGGCGGAGGAGACCTCCCGATAGGCGCCCCGGCGCGGGGCGGGACGGGCAGGGTGGGGTTCGGTTCGACTCGCTGGGTCGTCCATCGGTCCTGTCGACTCCTGGAAGGCGGGAACGGCAGAGCCGTCTCCCGAGGTGGCCTTCTTCTACGCCGTCGTGTGCCTGAGCGCAAGAGGCATTCTGAGGCACTGAGGCATTCTGGGGCGCCGGGGTGCATGCGGCAATACTTCCCCCCGGGAGAGCCCCGTCGTGCTATGATGACTGACAGGGCGCCCCGAGCACTTTGCGCTTGGGGTCCGCCGCCGCGATTGGATGGCGCTCGGCGGCGGCCAGAGTGGCGTGGCGCCCCACCACCCACCTTGAGCCCCGGCAGGGTGGGTCCGCTCGAAACGAGAACGATCGCAAGGGGGCATGTTCGGTGTCCGCCGGCAGGGATAGGAGAAATCGGTGTCGGCCGGCAGGGACAGGAGAAATCCATGGCTCGGAATCCGAAGTTCGTGAAGCGCCAGAAGGAACGGGCCAGGCAGGAGAAGAAGGCCCAAAAGGCCGAACGTCGCGCGGAGCGGAAGTCCCACCGGGACGACCTGCCGCGGGCGGACAACGGGGAGGATCCCGATATCGCGGGGATCGTGCCGGGCCCGCAGCCCCCCCTCTGGGAACAACTGGAGGCTCAGCCGGAAGTCGAGGACGATGAAGATGGCGACGCTGCGGACGAGGCCCAGGGCTGAACGCCGCATGGACTCGCTGCCGAACCAAACGATGCCCGTAACCCATCACTCCCGGTGCGACGACGGGGCCGGAGGGGGAGGGGGGTGTTCCGGCCTCCCGCTGCGCCAGACCGAGCAGGAACCGTCCTCTCCGGCCGGCCGTGAGGGGCATCGGGATCAGAGGAAGTTCGAGATCCGGTCGGTGATGAGGATCCTCCGGGGGCAGCTCTCCGACCCCTCCCCCGAGGCACGCCTTTGGCTGGCGGTGATCGAGTTCGCCGTGCGCGACGCCTATTCGTCGGCCGCGAAGAGCGCGGAAGCCCGGGAAGACGCGCGGCAGTGGCTTCAGTCGGATCACTTTGCGGGGGTCGCAACCGCCATCGGCCTGCACCCCGAATGGGCCCGCCAGAAGATCCTTCAGATCCCCGACCCGCTGGAAGAAGACCGCGAGGCCGCCGAGACCCTCTCGTGAGCCGGAAGCCGGGTTTCCCCCGACCGCTCGAGGCGACGGCTTGCCCCCCCAACGTACCCGGTCGCTACGCGCTCTCCCGAGTCGGCTCCAGGTCCACTTCCCCCCCGAAACGGTCGCGGATTTCTGCCTGCAGGGCTTCGAAGTCTCGCGGGCTGCGGCATTCCACCACGAGGTCCCGGTCGTCGAGGACCCGAAGCCTGCCCCAGCGGGATACGGTCTCGATCGTCTCGTCGGGGTCGACGGTGATCCAGCCCTTCATTCGCCTCAGGAGCTCGTCGCCCTTGAACCCCCTGGGGACGGTGAGGTCGACCTCCCGGAATTTTGCCGCCCAGCCGATCCGAGCGGTTTCCCTCTGGACGGGCCGAACCGGATCGTGGACGGCGGCGCAGCGAAACCAGATCAGTGCTCGAACCATGTCGCTCCCTCACGCGGGTGGAAACCCAGATTCTGTCCAACTGCGGATCGGTTGTCCAGAGGGGATGACCGCCCGGATCCACCGCCTGGCACGTGCTCGGAGCGGAGGGGCTCCCCGACTCGGTCCATCTCGCCATCTCGGGTGTGGACGGGCGCCCCCTCGCCCGTCTAGCATGGTCCGGCCGCGCAGGCATGGCGACAGGGGGGGAGAGTCTCCCGAGACCTCCGCACCGGCCTCGCCCGACATTGGAATTCCCCGGGAGGTGAACCGTGAACCTGATGGAAGCCCTCGAAGGCCGACGCTCGTGCCGTTCCTTCCGGCAGGAACCCCCAGCCCGTGCCGTGATCGCGTCCGTCCTCGGGGCTGCCGCGAGAGCGCCCTCGGCCGTGAATCTTCAGCCGTGGCGAGTTTGGGTAGCCCGGGGCGAGGAGCTCGAGAGGTTGAAGACCGCCGTGCTGGGTGCCTACCGGGAGAGGAGCATCGGATGCTCCCCGGGGGGCGGGCGCCGGAACCCTCCCGAGAAGCAGTGGGGCCCCGGATCGTTCGGCGAGCTCGCCAGGATCGTGGACGCACGGGGGGAGGCGTTGTCCACCTTCATCAACGAGGGGTCCTGCCGGCTCTACGGGGCGCCCGTGGGCATCTTCTGTTTTCTCGAACCGGGCGAACCGTCCGCCCGGCAACTCGATTGCGGTCTGTGGCTGGCCTACCTGCTCCTGGGCGCCCAGGCGCAGGGCCTGGCGACCTGCCCGGTGGGTCTTCTGGCCGCCTATTCCGACGTGCTCCGAGAGGAGCTGTTCGTGCCGGACGGGTACGAGTTTGCCAGCGCCGTGGCCCTGGGCTACGCGCAACAGGATGACCCCGTGAACCGCTTCGTTTGTCCTCGGAGGGGGCTTGACGGCGTGGAGTGGGTCTAGGGGGTGGAGATGCGAGAAGTCAGGGACTGGGGGCTCGATTCCGGAGTCCAGGCGACTCGGCGGAACTTCGCCCGGATGGAGGAGGGCGAGCGGGTGCTGCTGGAGCAACTCGGGGTCTCCCCCCTTGACCCGCGGCTCCGGCAGTGGCGGGACGAGGCCCGGACGCGGTTCGAGCGGCTCCGGGCACGGGAGATGGGCTCCGTGCAGCGGTCGGGTCACCAGGACGCCGGAGATCTCTACGCACACTGCCTGAGGGAGGTTCTCTCGGCGGATGGGATCCGCCGCCCGAGCCCGGCCCCCGCCCGAGCTGACGGAGAACCCTGGATCCGTCTGCGGCTATTCGGTCGGTGCCGCATCTATCACGACCCGGTCAGTCCGGTACTGCGGGCCCCCGCCCAGATCGGCTGGTCGGCCTGGTTCCGCGAGATCGACCTGGTGACGCCCCGGCGCCTGAAGGGCAGGGAGCTCCTGATGCGCACCCGGGGCTGGTGGACCGCTGACCCCACCGAGGTGGGCGAAGTGGTAGAGGGGCTGGGGCGCCTTGTGGTCGGGGACGAGGGCGAGCTCGTGGTGGAGCTCCCGGACCAGGAGACCGCCAGCGCCCTGGCCGGACTGCTCGCCGCGCGCTTCGGAGATCAAGTGCTTCTCTCGCCATGACGACGGCGGCCCGGTGGGGGTGCGCCGCACAAGAGGGTTCAGGAGGTACATCCGTGCTCGTTCGCAATCTGGCAGACGAGGCAGTCCAAGAGACCATGTATATCGCCCACGGCGGTGCCTCGGCCACCATGGCGCTGGATGCCCGGGACCTGAAGCACCTCGGGTTCTTCGCCCACGCCGTGCTCCAGCCAGGGCGGGTCATCGAGGCCCACCGTGATCCCATGGAAGAGATCTATTTTATCTACCGGGGCCGTGGGATCATGGTCGTCGATGGGGAAGAGAGGACGGTGCAGGAGGGCGATGCCATCCACCTCCCCATCGGCTCGCTTCACGCCCTCCACAACGACTCTCCCGCGGACCTGGAAATCCTGGTGGTCGCCTCGCCGATCCCCGAGTGGTCCCGGCCGGCACAGGCCGCCCCGCCACGGTAGCCCCCTCCCACGGTGTCGGGGGTCCGCCGGTCATCGGCCGGCGCTGCGGCGCGGCGAGACCGCGGTCTCGATGCGGTCCAGCAACACTGCCAGGACCAGAGTGAGGCCCGTGGC
>CAZYJP010000148.1:0-6008 GCA_964647795.1 uncultured Thermodesulfobacteriota bacterium | reverse complement strand
CACGGCCACGTCGGCCTCTGTCCGCACCTCGAGGCGGGGCCCGAGGACCGTGACCTCGAGGACCGCACACTCGGGGGCGTTTCCCACCAGGAGGTTCGCCACCTGGGCGGCATACGGGTCGAGGGCGCCAGAGACCGGGACCCCCATCTGCTGGTAGCCGAAGCGCCCCCGGTCCTGGACCGTCGTGAAGGCGCCCGGGGCGAGCACGGCGAAGACGTCCCTCACGGCGCCCCCTCGCCGGCCAGGCGCCGGTACTCTCCGGCGGAGATCGGCCGAAAGCGGATCCGGTCCCCGGCCCGGTAGAGGAAGGGCGCCTCCCTCCCCGGGTCGAAGAGGCGCAGGGGTGTGCGCCCGATCAGCCGCCAGCCCCCCGGGCTCGCCACCGGGTAGATTCCCGTCTGGTTGTTGGCGATGCCGACCGAACCGGCGGGCACCAGGGTGCGGGGGGTTTCCAGCCGGGGAGTGTGGAGCGCCTCCGGGAGCCCCCCCAAGAACGGGAAGCCGGGTGTAAAGCCGATCATGTAGATCGGATAGGCGGATTCCGCGTGGAGGCGCACCACCTCCTCCTCGGCGAGGCCGTGGCTCGCGGCCACGAAAGCGAGGTCCGGGCCCCACTCCCCGCCGTAGCAGACGGGGATCGTCACGGTCCGGGGTTCGGGAATTCGGATCTCCGGAAGCCTCACTTCCAGCGCCCCCAGGGAGGACTCCAGCCGGGCCGGGTCGGTGACCAGCGGGTCGTAGACCAGGAGCAGCGACCGGTAGGTGGGCACGATCTCCCCCACACCGGGGAGGGGGTCTCGGTCGAGGATCGCGGCCAGGGAGCGTACCTTGCGGTTCACCTCCGGGTCGATCCCCTCACCGTACTCCGCCAGGAGCCCCCGGTCCCCGGCCAACCGAAACCGGGCCCGCTCGTAGAGGGCGCTGGCCACCCGTTACCCTCCCGAGCCCATGGGAGCCACCCGCACCCCCGCGCCTTCGAGTCTGGCCCGTATGCCCCGCACCAGGGCCGCGGCCGTCGGCGTGTCGCCGTGGACGCACAGGGTGTGGACCTCCAGGGGGATCCGCGTGCCGTCCATCGCCACGACCACCCCCTCCGTGGCCATGAGGAGCGCGCGGCGGGCGACCTCCTCCGGGTCCTGGATCACGGTCCCGGGAAGGCGGCGGGAGGCCAGGGTCCCCTCCGGGGTGTACGCCCGGTCGGGAAAGGCCTCGTACGCCACTCGCAGCCCCACCTCCGCTCCGACCCGGCGCATCACCTCCCCCTTGGCGCCGGCGAGCCCCACCAGGAAGAGCGTTGGGTCCACGCTCACCACCGCCTCGGCCACGGCCCGGGCCACGTCTTCGCGCTCCACGGCGGTCAGATAGAGAGCCCCGTGGGGCTTCACGTGCCGGAGGGAAACACCCCGCACCCTGCAGAAGGCCTGGAGGGCGCCGATCTGGTAGACCACGTAGCGGCGGACGTCCTCGACCGTGCAGTCGAGGTTTCGGCGGCCGAAACCCAGGAGGTCCGGGTAGCCGGGGTGTGCCCCCACCCCCACGCCGGCTTCTACGGCCAGTCCCACGGTCCGTTCCATCACCGCCGGGTCCCCCGCGTGCCAGCCGCAGGCCACGTTGGCCGAGGTGATGTAGCGGATCACCTCCTCGTCGAGCCCCAGGCGGTAGGCGCCGAAGCTCTCCCCCATGTCGCAGTTCAGGTCCATCCGTCTCAAGCGGGCCTCCTTCTCCCGGCTACTTCCCCACCATGAGGCGGGGCAGGAACAGGGCGATCTCCGGGAATACAGTGATGATCACGGTCGCGAGCAGCATGAGCAGGAAGAAGGGAAAGGCGTGCTGCGCGATTTTGACGACCGGCTCCCCCGTGAGCCCCTGGATCACGAAGAGGTTGAAGCCCACGGGCGGGGTGATCTGGCTCACCTCGACCATGAGGATCAAATAGATCCCAAACCAGATGGGGTCGAAACCCGCGGCCGTGACCATGGGCAGCGCAATCGGCAGGCTCAGGACCACGATGGAGAACCCGTCGAGCAGGCATCCCAGCACCACGTACACCAGACCGAGCAGGAGCATGAGCACGTAGGGGGAGAGGTTGAGCTCGTTGATGCCCTGGGTGATGGCCGCCGGGATGCCCAGAAAGCCCATCACGCGGGCGAGAAAACCGGCGCCCACGACGATCAGCATGATCATCGCGTTGGTCTTCACCGCGCCCATCAGGCAGTGGAAGAGGATCCTGGGGTTCATCTGCCGGTTCAGGAAGGCAAACGCCGCCGCCCCGAGAACCCCCAGGGCTGCCGCCTCGGTGGGGGTGGCGATTCCCGCGTAGATACTCCCGAGCACCATGACGATGAGGCCCAGCGTGGGCGCCAGGTCCTTGAGAGAGGCCAGACGGTCTCCCCAACCGTACCGGTCCTGGGTTCGGGGGGCGATCTCCGGGTTGCGAATCCCCCGATAGACAATATAAGCAGAGTAGATGCCGGCCAGGAGCAGCCCCGGCAGGACCCCGGCGATGAACATCTTGCCGATGGAGACCTCTGCCAGGATCGCGTAGACGATCATGATCAGGGAAGGCGGGATCAGGAATCCGAGGGTTCCGGCCCCGGCCAGGGATCCCATGGCGAGCTTGCGGTCATAACCGAGCTTCTCGAACTCGGCCAGGGTGATCCTCCCTACCGTCGCCGTGGTGGCGGCGCTGGAGCCGGAGACCGCGGCGAAGAGGGTGCAGGACACGATGTTCATCAGGAGGAGCCCCCCGGGCAGCCGGTAGAGCCACGGGACCAGTGCCCGGAAGAGCTTCTCGGAGATGCCCGAGCGAAACAGGATCTCGCCCATCAGGATGAAGAGAGGCAGCGCCACGTACTCCCACTTCTCCACCGTGGCCCATAGGGAGGAGGCCATGTTGTTCCCCGCGGGCACGGAACTGAACATCGACATGCCCACGAAGCCCACGAAGAACAGGGCAAAACCCACCCAGACCCCGGCCCCCAGGGCCAGGAACAGCACCCCGAAGACGACCAGGGACATGTTGGCGACGGTCGCATCCATCAGACCGCCTCCTCGCCGGTGCGAACGGCGCGCAGGGTCTTCAGGGTCGTTCCGGCGAGTTGGACCAGGAGGCCGGCGGCACCCACCAACATGACCGTCTGAGGGAGCCACAGGGGCGTGCCCGTGAGGGTGCCGGAGGTGGACCCGTAACGGTAGGCGCTGCGAACCATGAGGAAGAGATACCACCAAAGATAGCCCATGAAGGCGGTGGTGGCGGCCGTGGCGAGACACGTGACGACGCGAGCGAGCCGTTCGGGGAGGAAGCCGAGGACCAGGGTGATCCGGATGTGCCCTTTCTCCTTCAGGCAGTGGCCGGCCCCCAGGAAGATGATGGCCGCGAGGCCGTACGCGCTGTACTCATCGGCGATCAGCGTGGTCTTGGTCACCGTGTTCCACAAGAGGATCTCCAACAGGATCAGCGCGGCCATGAGGCCCAAGATCAGCGCAGAGACACGGGCCATCCCGTCGCTGATTCTCTCCGTCATTCGAATGAGCAGGTCCATGGGTCCGTCCCTCGAACAATGGGGAGGGCGGGGTCCCGTTGCCCGGGGACCCCGCCGTCGGTCCGGTGCTCCGGCGGAACCGGCCGGCCCTACTTCGTCCGGCCGGTGATCCGATAGTACTGATCCAGGACCTCCTTGGCCTCGGCCCCGGCCTTTTCCATCCACTCGGCGCGCAGCTTCACCCCCACGGCGTCGAGGTCGGCCCGAAACCGCTGGCTCACCTGACTGACGACCATGCCGTTCGCCTTGAGGGTTTCCCGGCTCTCCCGGTCCATGTCGCCGGCCAGGTTCCACATCTCGTCCTCCATCTCCGTCGCGATCTCGAGGACCGCGTCCTGGACGGCCTTGGGGAGCTTGTTCCAGGCGTCGCGGTTCACGTTGATCATGTTCACCGGGCCGACGATGTTGATGGGAGAGAAGTACTTGAGGACCTCCCAGGCCTTCGCGTCCACGCCGGAGACCGAGGAGGTGTACATGGAGTCGAGGAGGCCCGCCTTCATGGCCGGGTACACCTCGCTGAAGGGCATCCGGCGGGCCGCGATGCCGGTAGCCTCGCCGAAGGCCAGCCCGGTGCCGTCGTAGACGCGCATCTTCAGGCCCTTGAGGTCTTCAGCCGAGGCGATGGGCCGCTGGGTGTAAATGCCCGAGAACGGCCACACCGACGAGTAGAGGGTGAACTGGTTGAACCGCTCCAAGACCTTCGCGTAGGTGGGTTTTGCCATCTGGTAGAGAAGGCGCTGCTCGAAGGAGTTGGCCGAGAGGAAAGGCTGGGCGGTGAGGGCGAGCACCGGGGCATCTCCCTCGACCATGCCCGTGGGCACCTCGGCGATGGCGAGCTGTCCCTCGGCCACGGACCGGAGGAGCTCGGGTCCCTTGAAGCCCAGGGCCGCACCGGCGTGGAGGACGATCTCGAGTTCGCCGTTGGTGGCCTCCTTCACCCGGTCGGCGAACCGCTGGGCCCCCTCCGAGTGGAAGTTCCCCGCCGGGTAGTTGAGGTGCATGTCCCACTTGGTCTTCGCCGCGGACGGCTCCGCGGCCAAGGCGAACCCGAGTCCCAGTGCGACGACGAGCGCTCTCTTCATGGCGGTTCCTCCTCTGGGTGGTGGATGAAAGGGCTCCGGTCCCCCCGGGTCAAGTGGCCATGTACAGAAGGATCCGCCGCTGGAAGGCCTCTACGTGCTCGGCCACAGTAGCGGCCAGGGCCTCCTCGTCGCGCTCCTGCAGGTGGGTGACGATCGCGTCGTGGTGCTCCACCACGGACCGGTAGTGCTCGGCCAGGGAACGAACGGGATCCAACTCGTGGTGGAACGAAAGGTAGGCGAGACGGTTGATCTCGCAGCGCACTTTGTGGAGGGCGTGGATCAGGTAGTCGTTGCGCGAGCACTCGGCGAAGCGCTGGTGGAACACGGCATTGGCCTCCACCAGCGCCACGACGTCGTTTCGGGCCACGGCCTCGGCCACGGCCCGGTTGGCCTCGGCCATCGCCGGCAGGGCGCCGGAGACCCGCTGGCGCACGGCCAGCCCGGCCACGCCGAGCTCCAGAATCTTCAGGGCGGAGAAGGCCGCCCGGGTGTTCTGCAGGGTGATGGAACGGACCACGAACCCGCGGCTCGGGTGGGACTCGACCATGAAGTCCGCCCCGAGGCGGAGAAGGGCCTCTCGCACCGGCGTGCGGCCGATCCCGAGCTCGGCCACCAGGTCCTTCTCCTCCAGCCGACGCCCCGGCTCGTACTCCAGGGTCATGATCCGGCTGTAGATCCGCTCGTAGGCGGTGTCGGCGAGGGAGCGGCGAGGCACCCGCCGCCGGGGTGGGACCGTCATGGCCTGGCTCATCCTCCGGGGAAAACCGGGACGGGATGTTTCTTGACATATACGAAAAATATATGTCAAGTATATTCTCATTCTCCCCGCCTTCCCGCCAGAGGAGACAGCCGTTGAAGGACGCCGTCCACACCATAACCGCGCCGCTGATGGGGATCTTCTACCGGGCCGCCGGCCCCGGCCAGCCGCCCCTGGTGGAGGTGGGCCGGCGGGTTGCCGACGGCGACGTGGTCTGCATCCTCGAGTCCATGAAGATCTTCACCGAGCTCCGGGCCGCTCGGGCCGGCACAGTGACCGCGATCCTCGTCGAGAACGAGGACCCGGTGATGAAGGGCCAGGCCCTGATCGAGATCGCGCCGGGAGAGTAGGGGTTAGGGGCCGGGGAGCAGGGACGAGGGCCGGGCTTCAAACTTCAAGCTTTCCGCCTCCAAGCTTCTTCTCGAGGTACACCGATGTTTAGGAAAGTTCTCATCGCCAACCGGGGGGAGATCGCGGTCCGCATCCTGAGGGCCTGCCGGGAGCTGGGGATCCGCTCGGTGGCCGTGTACTCGGACGCAGACCGCGACGCCCTGCACGTGCGCTGGGCCGACGAGGCGGTCCACGTGGGCCCCAGCCTCAGCCGGAAGAGCTACCTCGATGGGGGCC
>CAZYJP010000147.1:0-6014 GCA_964647795.1 uncultured Thermodesulfobacteriota bacterium | reverse complement strand
CGTCGAATACACCCATGATTGTTCGCTGGAACGCGGAGAGCATCGGGCAGTGCTCAGCGCCGTCGCCGAGCACCAGGGTCCGGTGCCGCCAGTGCTGGAAACCGGCGACGCCGTGGCTCGTCAGGCTTCCCGTCTCGAGCTCCTGGCGCACGATGCTCTCGGAGAGAAAAGACACCGCGTCGCCCTGGCGAATGGCCTCCAAGGTCACGTGCAGGTCATCCATCACGGCCACATTTCGGAAGTCGGCGAGGCGCCGGCCGACCCGGGCCAGATTCGCGTCGAGAAGCGTCCGCGAACAGGACCCTTCCCTTCGGGTCAGCAGGGGATGCTCCAGCAACGCCCCGAGCTCCACCTCTCCGGACGGAAGCCCCACCTCCTTGGAGCTCACGAAGACAACCTGATCCCGCGGGAGCGGCACTACGGAAAACCCGCCCAGATCGAAAGATTCGCAGTGCTCGATCACCGACAGGTCGTACAGCCCGCCCTGAAGGCCCTGGACGATGCGTGCCGGCGTGTCGAACACGAACTTCACGTCGACGAGATCCACGTTGCCGAGCATGAAGGAGTGGAAGACCCGGGGGAGATAGGCGATGCCGAACGCCGAGGTGCAGCAGAAGGAAAAAGATCTCTTGCTCTTCAGGCTCTCGAGTCCCCGCACGAGCTCCGTCTCGAGAGACAGGATGTGACGTGCCTTCTCCAGCACGACCCGACCGGCAGGGGTCGGCTGCAGCGACGGGCTCGTTCGGTCCAGCAGGGGGCAGCCGTACTGTTCCTCCATGAAGCGGATGCGCCGGGACACCGCCGACTGACTGATGCACAAAACTTCCGCCGCCCGAGAAAAACTACCATTTTCTACGACCTCGACGACGGTCTTCCAGTATAGGGACTCCATCGCTCCCTCCCCTCCTCGTCCTTCCTTCCGGTCTCGTCAACCGTTCCGTTCCAAGTTTCCCTCCAAGCCCGCTTCCCCATTTTGGATCGCCGTGACTGGCCTGGCAACGGTGTCCCTAAACACGGGGCCTGCCCAGGGCCTCCGACCGCCTCCGGGAGATACCCGGCTCGCCCTCGGGGAGGACCGGGTGGGCCCGGCCACGCAGGCGGACGGCCGCTCGACACCAGCAGCCCCCTTGGAGCTCCGTCTCGGCGCGCGTTCCCGAAGGGGCCAGGGGGCACCCCCCCCTCCTGCACTCGGCATCGTCTGCCGGAATGGGCAGGGCCACCCGGTCGCTGCGGCGCGCAGCCTCTTCACAGAACCGACCGGGGCTCGCGCCGAAACGGGCGTGTGAATTCTACCCGATTCAGCTGCCGGATGCCCAACAGGCCCTCCAGCGCGCGCCTTTCGCGACGCACACGTTGGCCGGGCAGGGCTCGGGCCTGAAGACGGGGCCGAGAGGTCTACATGCAAGATACGCATGCATTCATGATTCTATTTATCTTGTATTGACGCGTTATCTGCACCACCGTTTCACCTAAAATCATCGCAATATCTTGTGAATTCGTGCTCGATCGATGCCCGCGCAGCCGGGGAACTGTCCTTCCGGCCTGCGGCGGGACGCGAGTCGGTCGCAAGGAAACCTTGGGCAAGAAAGGAGGTGCTCAGGCACTTGAAGGGGACCCCGTTTCATTGACTCACATCGACCAGATCAGGAGAGGAGAGATGCTTATGAGAAGGATCCTTTGGTTTCTCGTGGTCGCAGTTCTCGTAGCCTTGGGAGGCTGTTCCGGCGACGACGGAGATGACGGCGCTAGGGGCCAGGATGCAGTGGGCACAGGCACGATCTCGGGCCGCGTTCTGGACGGGAGCGGCAACCCGGTTGCCGCTGCCACGGTGGAGACCGTCCCGCCCACGACGACGGCCACAACGGACGCCGCCGGGCTCTTCGCGTTGGCGAGTGTGCCCGTGGGCGCTTACGAATGCGTGGCGTCCAAGGACGGCCTGGCCGGCCGCTACATGGCGGTGGGAGTCGCCGGAGGGATTACCACCGACGTGGTGATCTGGCTGGCTCAGACCGGGCCAACGGTAGCAACCCTTTCCGGCAGGGTCCTCGACACCCGGGGCGCGGCCGTCGTCGGTGCCGTTGTGGCCGTCGAGGGGCAGAGCGCCACCGCGACCACTGTCGACGATGGTTTCTTCACTCTTGCAGACGTCGCGCCGGGGTTCGTCTACTTGCATGTGACCTCTCCTTCGGAGGCATACCTCGACGGCGAGACCAGGAGAGCGTTGCGCGCCACCAGCGGTGAGACCTTGGCCGGTGTGGAGATCACCTTGTCGGGCCGCCCGAGCGCGGCGGCCACATACGTGGGAGTGAGCACCTGCAGGGCATGTCATCAAGGAGCGTGGCCGGCCATCTTCGCAGCCTATGACGGCACTTCGAACGCCTCTGCCCACTCGCGTTTCGTGACCGAGGGGACGAGTCAACTGGTCTACAAGAACATGTGGCCCGAGCCCGGGGACAGGCTGCTGCCCAGAGCGCCCAATGGCTCGCTCCTCAAGGTGCAGGACCCGCTGGACGGCACCGGGCGGGTCCACGTGGTTCTGTGCACCGAAGGCGCCGAGCCCGACCGCCAGTACCTGTTCAAGTTCTACCCGGAGGAGTGGGTGGCCAACAGCGACCCCGAGGAAGAGCTCGACTGTTCCAGGGCTGAGCCGGCTGAGGCCATCTGGATCCCAATTGCCGCTACCATCGGCGGGCAGGGGAACTGGGGCGAAGGCTACATGGATCCAACACACGTCATCCCCGACCGGCACCCCAATTTCGGTGAGGGAAAACAGCGGTACATGTGCAAGATTCAGGACGTGCCGTACCTCGTGCAATGGATGGCGGACCACGGGGTGGATCGCACGGGGCAAAAACAAGACTACATCTGCTACATGCCGGTCTTCCTCATGCAGGACGGGACTCCCGTTGGATCGGACGTGCTGGCCGAAGGGGAGGTTGGCTTTCCGAATTTCTGGGAAAAATCCCCTGGGAGCTGGGCCACACCGTACAACACCCTCTCCCGGAACTGCGCGGGCTGCCACGCAACGGGTTTGCAGATCGAAACGGCAGACATCGGGAATTACAAAGAGGTGGTAACGTGGTGGGACTACAAGGACTTGAACGTGACCTGCGAGCGGTGTCACGGGCCGGGTTCGGAGCACGTGGATCCGACGAATCTGTTCGACAAGACCAAGCTCATCATGCCCCAGTACCTCACGACCAAGGCGGCCAACGAGACCTGTGGGCAGTGCCACGGAAACCACGACGGGAGGAGCCTTACCCCTGCTGGGATCTACAAGCCCGCCTACGACGGGAACTACAAGGACACCCTCGGTCATGGAAGCTTCGTCCCCGGTGTGTACGCCCTTGAAACGTTCTTTGCCAACTTCGACCAGGCGACGACAACTATCAGCCCTGACTGGAAGGTTGGATCGTTCTTCAGCTGGCCGGACCAGACGCACGCCCGTACCCATTCCCAGATGTACCTGGAGTTGCGACGCTCGGTCCACTACAACAATCCCTTCCAAAGGCTGGCGTGCTTCGACTGCCACAACGCGCACAGCCTGGATGGGGGACCCGCGTCCATGGAGAGGGACGGCTACGATTTCGTGGACGCCGCCTATGGGAACAACACCCTCTGCTTGATCTGCCACGCTGGCCACGGTCCCTTCTCCGGCGTCGGCACGGCAGATGTGGCCCTATTGCAACTCGACGCCGGCCGCCAGGTGACGAAGGACGGCGCGGCGATCGAGGTTTCCGGGCCGGACGCCGCCCTGTCCCGCAACCGGGTGGCCAAGGCCGTGGCCGAGCACATGCAGGTGCGAGCCGCCATGGGCGGGGCCCTCTACACACCCGACGACCCGGAGATGCCGACGGGCAGCTGCACGTCCTGTCACATGGCCAAGATCAGCAAGCAGCAGGACATCAATGTCGACGCCATGTGGCACCTGGACTTCGACAAGTACGGTAGGAGCGCGGTTGCCGAGGGGAACGTGCCGTCGCACGTCTTCGACATCGTGTGGCCGGCCCAGAGCGCAGTCCTGGCTCCGTCTGCAACCAGCGATTACGACGTCATGCCGAACTCGTGCAGCAAGTGTCACGAATTCGCCCGTATCAGCGGGGACAACGACTGAGGACGGCTGAAGTGTAGTCAGTGATTTCTTGGGCGGCGGCGGCTTCTCCTCTCCTCCGAGCCGCCGCCGCCACCTTCCGTCGGGGGCAGGACAAGTGGGGTCTCTTGTTCTGCCCCCACTTCTCTCGCCAAGCGGTGACCCCGGGAACCTTTCCCGTCGTATTCCGGTGCCAGACAAGGGGGGACCGTCATGGGTGATAACAGGACCGACGGAGCACCCCGCGTACTCGTCGCCGACACGGAGGAATTGCTGTGTCGGATGATGGCAAGGTCGCTAGACCGGGCCGGATATTCCTGCGACTTGGCGCTGGACGGGCCAAAGGCCCTCGAGATGATCCGGGGGGTTTCCTACGACCTGATCATTGTGGCCTCCTGTGTTCGAACTTGGGGCGAATTGGACCTGATCTGCGAAGCCCGCCGAGAAGGCCGGAATGCCTCCACCCCCATCGTCGTGATTTCCTGCCAGGAGTGCGACCCGTTCAAATGGGCGGACGACGGCCCGCCCATTCAGGGCTACCTGACAAAGCCCTTCTCCCTCGAGCAACTCAGGGAGGTGGTCTCCCGCGTCCTCGACCTGTCTGGCTGGCGTGCCGAGACCTGAGACTGCAGAGAACGCCCCCGTAGGCGGGCCCCTTCGCCGGTGTGCCTTTCGACCAACTACTCTTCGCGCCTCATCGCACCACTCGGCGGGAGGGAACCGCGCCTAGAGAGGACTCGGAGGCGCCACGTGCCACCTTCCGACGGATCCGACCTAACCCTATCCCTGGCGTCTGCCCCACTCTTCCTCGAGCCAACGCCGAACCACCAGCCGCCTGACCATGTGACCGCCGACGATCCGAAGGCAGGGGAGCGCTATGCAAGATCCGCATAGGGTCATGCGCATCTTGCGTTTGCTAGGGTGAATCTCGCACCCGTACTTTCTCCGGTGAATCCTGTCAGAATTCGGGGCTCCCGAGGCACCGCGAGGTCTCGGGCGAGCCCGAACAATTGTGAACGACCTCACCACCGGGCTACTGCCCACCAACGACGCAGGAGCGAGAAGAATGGACAGAGAACGGCGAAAAGTACTGGGGATGGCGGGTGGGATCGCGGCTGCCGGGGTACTCGGCGCCGGTGCGCTGCGGCTCGCGGGGGCGCAGGACAAGGCTCCCACCAAGCGGCCGGAGATCAAGCTCGACAGCAAGGGGAAGGTCTATCACGAGCCCCTTCCCTACGTGGCCCTGGACCCGGAGGAAGCCCTGGAGCTCGCCTACACCAACAAGCTCATGGGCGACTGCTTCTATGGCGTCTTCGCGACCATCATCGAGATGCTCGCGGACAAGCTGGGCGGCCCCTACCTGACCTACCCCACCACCGTGACACGCGTCGGTGCGGGAGGCATCGTCGGCTGGGGGACGACCTGCGGCGCCATCCAGGGCGCAGCCATGGCCATCTACCTCGTTTCTCCGAACCCCACCCCGGTGATCGACGAGGTGTTCAACCACTACCAATACACCGCCCTTCCGGACGTCAAGCCCAAGAACGCCAAGATGGACATCAAGCCTTCGAAGGCGGAGTCGACCCTGTGCCACGTGTCGATCTCCCACTGGACCAAGGTGTCCGGATTCAAGGCGTTCTCCAAGGAGCGCACCGAGCGGTGCGCCCACATCGCCGCCTGCGTCACCCGGGAGACCGTGATCGCGCTGAACGCCCAGTTGGACGGCACGTTCAAGGCCGAGTTCCCCATTCCCGAGGCAGTGACGGCCTGCCGGGCGTGCCATGACATGGGCGGGGAGATGGAGAACACCCGCGGCAAGATGAACTGCATGATGTGCCACAGCGGCCACGACGAGATGAAACCAAACATCTACGACGTGCCGCCCAAGAAAATCTGACTTTCGATTCCGCCGGCCCGGGGTCAG
>CAZYJP010000146.1:4952-6083 GCA_964647795.1 uncultured Thermodesulfobacteriota bacterium | reverse complement strand
GCCGACCAGTCGATCTTGCCGCGGAACCGATTATCCACCAGCTTGTCCGGGCGGGTGTCCTTACCGAAACTGTGGTCGGCGATGATGCCGCGCGACCGGAGAAATCCGTTGAACTTGATGTCAGCTGCGGAAGCCAGATCCGGAGCCACGGCCGTAGCCATCACGATGGCCAAAGGGGCGCAAACCAACGCACGAAATCCTCTCATCATTTGCCCTCTCCTATGCAAGAAATGTGATTGGCGTGCCCATCCCCAAATGGGCCATGTGAAATGGGGACGCGGTAAACCTTTCCTCCTTTCTTGGGGCCTGCGGAATGCCGATTTCGTTACATGGAGCGTTCGAGCCGACGACAGCCGATCTGCCTGTCGGCCAGAGGCCTGAGGATGCTGCCGAGCCACCGGGAAGCGTTCCCGGGGCGTTCGCCGGCCGTCAACCGCAGCGACGTATCCGTAGGGGCAGCCGACCCCTCTCTCTCGGCTTCCTGCATCCGCTGACGCCGTCTCGACGGGGCTCAGGCGACAACGTCTCGGCCTTCCGCCATTCGATCTTGAGCGACGCGTGAATCGCCTGCGGGAGCGGCCGTCAGGGTTGCCCGGCCCCGGGATCCGCAACGATGTGCCTCTTGAGCACCTCGACGAGCTCCGGACCGGGCGTGTAGGGGCCTCTCCACGCAATCATGCCTTCCCGATCGACGAGAATCAACTGGGGGATGGCCATCACCGCATAATCCCGGACCAGCTTTCCGCGATAATCATAGAGAATCGTCGGCTTATAGACATCTGTCGATTTTTTTCGCCAATACTTGTTCACGGTGTAACGATCTTCACGCAGGAAAATATCAAGGACCTCGACCCCCATTGCGTCCAGCTCATCCCGTACCTTGCCTAACTCAACCAGCTGCTGAGCGCAATCGCGACACCACGTCGCACCCAGCTTCAGGAGAACCCATTCTCCCCGCCACTCTTCGAGGCGGCGAGGTTGGCCGTCCAGATCGTTCAGTTCCCACTCAGGGGCCCGCTCTGCGGCTCCCACGGCAGGGGGAAGGAACATGCAGAGAAAGAGCACGAAACCGATTGCCTTCACGTGCGGTTTCATCCCCATCGGCTTCCTCCTCGGGACCCCGCTTCCCCC
>CAZYJP010000146.1:0-4852 GCA_964647795.1 uncultured Thermodesulfobacteriota bacterium | reverse complement strand
CGGACCCGGGGTCGACGATCTGATAGAGCAGAAAGATCTGAAAGGGTTCGGCAAAGCCGAATATCCAACCATTTAGGCGCATTAGTGACCCTGATTCCGCAATTGAGTAACTACGCGCAGCATACGGCACGCCCTTTAATGTAATTGGCACCACAGGTGTGTGTGTTACACTGTAATTACCAGAACCGAATTCTTCATCGAGCTCGTCCTCGATGCCGCCCTTGGACATGGAAACGAGGAATTCCATGGTTTCCTGGCTGAACGTTGCATAGCGCCCCGCGGGGGTCAAGCTGACTTGGAGGCTGGCCTTGGTTCTGGGGTTAAAGGCGAAGACGTCACTCTGCTTGAGTCCCTCCTCCTCGTAGCCTTGCTCCAGCATGAACTTTGGGTACGAGGTGGAGATCTCCCAGTCTGTACCTTCCGTCGAAAGATTCACGGGAATCCGGATGCCCGTGAATCGGCCTGCCTCGATTCGGCCGATCGGCACGCCCGGATCCAGTTTCACCGGCTCCCGAATGGGAAGCGCCCTCGGTGCGCAGGCCGACAAGCACACCAGCGCTGCGACCCAGACCCCCGCCCTCGTGACTGCCGTGTTTCGCCCACCGCCCTTTGGCCTCATTGGCGTCATGGAGACCTCCTTCTGTCGCGGTTGCATTGGGTGCATGGGCAGGCGCCTCATGGCCCCCTCGAGTGTAGCAGTCCCCGGTATGGGATCGCCAGGGATCCGATTGTGTGCCAGGCGATCCGTGTGAGATACCTTGGCTAGCGTGCCAGCCGTGCTCGTCGGGAGCCCGTGCTCCACGTTTGTGTAACAGAATCCCCAGCCGAGGCTTGTGAGTCAGGTCCTAGCAAGTCCCATGACGATGTCATTTCACCAGATCAAACACCGTGTTGCGCGAAATATACGTAAATCCATGGGTTCCGTCAATAAGAATCATGGACTCTCCAAAACATGTCTTGTTTTCTTCACCGACGGCGCCTGGCCCGAGAAGGACTCCTCGGTGGAGCCTTCCCACTCCGTTCCCGCCGCAAAGTTAGTGAGGGCCGGGGCGCCCCGTCGCTACGTGCCGTAATTCCTTCCGGCCTGGATCATAGCCCGGAAATTCTCCGCCCGGGCGTTGGAGAGCGATACGCCGGTGCCGAGAATGAAGCCGCCGCCGGGGGCCACGTCCTCCAAGAGCCATTTGACGTGCCCGTCCACTTCCTCCGGTGTGCCCGCCTGCAGGAGTGACCCCGAGAGATTACCGCCGATGCATCCCCATCCGCCGACCTTCGCCTTCGCTTCCCGCATGTCGGTGGCTTCGAAGATCCAGATGGTGCGAGCCTCGGGGATTCCCGCTTTGGCCAAGACATCCAAGCGGCGGTTGTAGGCCCCTTCGACGAAGAGGAGCGGGACGCACCCTTCCTCGATGAGCCCGCAGATCACCGCCCGGAGGGTCGGCCAGTAAAACCGCTCGAAGTCCTGGCCGGACATGAAGCTGTCCGCACCCTTGTGCAGCGGCATGAAGACCATCGGGTTCCGCGACGCCGTGGCCGTGCGGACTCCCATCTGCACGGCCTTCGGGACGAACTTCTCCACCGCCTCCAGGACCTTCTCGGGGCGGCGGAAGAGGTCGAACATCATGGGCCGCGTGCCGCGCAGGGTGTCGCCCACGATGTCGAAGGGCGCCTTGCTGAAGCCGCCCGAGAACTGCGGGATCCCATGGGTCGCCATGATTTCCGCGTCGATCGCCGCCACCGCACGCCGCCACTCCGCGGCGGCCTCGCCGGCCGCGAGCAGCGCCCGGAAAGATTCCTGGACCTCCGGGGCTCCGAAGGGCACAAGGGCCGGCCCCACGTTCGGGATCTCGAGGATCCCGGTGAGGTCGGGCAGGGTCTCCCAGGGCCTGAGGGCTCCGAAGATCCGGGGCAGGTAGCGGCTCATCCAGAACCCGGTGGGGTCCTGGAGGAGGTGGTCGTACTCCTCGGCGCGCAGGTACTCGTCCTCGACGGTCTGATACCCCTGGTCCTCTCCCACCCCGTGACCGGGCCACTGGTAGAGCCTGTAATCCACGAGGTCGAGGACCCTGCCCGGGGTGTACGCCGCGCAGCTCAGATACGCGTCGAGCTCGAAGTCGGCGTGGAACCTCCGCATGGCGGCGCCGAGTCTTCCATAGTCGTACATGGCGTCCCGCATGGTGATCCCCGCGTACCGGGCCGGGTAGGTCCCCACCAAGGGGCAGATGGGGACCCCCTCGGGTTTCCGAAGCTCGATGGCGTCCCGGATCATCCGGGCGCGCCTCCGGTATTCCTCCTCGGCCTGGGCACTCGCGAAGGCAAGACCGACCCCGGCCTCCCACGCCTTCATCCGCTCCTCGTACTTTTGCGTCGCAGTCAAGCCCTGCCAGCTCTCGGTCAGCACTTCGCCATCTCCTCTGGCGCCACGGTCGGGCGCAGTTCCCATCGGTTGGAGCGTGCGGGAGTATGCCGGCTACGCGGGCCCGCGGAGCTTCCCTGCCCGGTACGCACGGTTGTAGTTGAGGCAGAAGCGGTCGCGCCCGAGCACGACCTCGGCCGCCAGGAGGGCCTCGGTGAGCGCCCGGTCCGTGGGATCCAGGATGGCCGAGTCGAGCCCGGCGGCCACGGCGAGGGTGAGAAAGGCCTGGTTCACGAGGGTCCGCGCGGGGAGCCCGAAGGACACATTGCTGAGGCCCACGGTGAGGTGGGCCTGGGGATACTCGAGACGCACCCGCCGCATGGTCTCCAGCGCCACGGCACCGCTCTCGTTGTCCGTCGCCACCGCCATGACCAGCGGGTCCACGTACACCTTCCCGTCCGCAAGACCCGCGCCGCGGGTCGCCTCGAAGAGGCGGGCAATCACAGCCATCCGGCCTTCCACACCCTTGGGCACGCCCTGACCGTCCAAAGCCAGGGCAATGACCGGGCATCCCAGCGCCGACACCAGCGGGAGGACGTGTTCCAGTCGGTCGGGTTCCCCGCTGATGGAGTTGACCATGGGAGTCCTTCGAACCTCGCCCGTCGCGGCCGCCAGCGCCTTGGGGTTGGCGCTGTCGAGACAGAGGGGCACCTCCACGGCGGCCTCCACCGTCCGGACGAGCCAGACCAGGTCCTCGGGTTCCCGGTCGGGACTCGTGCCGGCGTTGACGTCGAGGAAAGTTGCGCCCGCCTCCACTTGGCGCGCAGCCAGATCGCCGATGAATCCCGCGTCCCGCCCGATCACCGCCTCCCGGACCTCGGTACGCGTGCCGTTGATCTTCTCTCCGATGATGACCATAAGGCGTCTCTCTCCTTCTAGCAGGGTGCTGAAACCCCCCTCCCTGGGTTTTTCAGCTACGGGTTCTCGGGGACGGCCCCTTCGAACCCTCACAAATCACTGCGCTTTTCAAGCTCCGTGATTCGGCGCCCCATCCATGGGGCAGGCCGCAGGCCGTTTTTCAACGGCCTGCTAGGGTAAATGCCTCAACCTGCAATCTCGCCAAACCGCATGGCCCGCGCCAGGGCACCCCTGAACCCAGAATGACTGCTGAGCTCCACGTGCCGGAACCTTCGGCCGATCTCTCCGGCACGGCGCCGCTCCGCCACCGAGAGTAGCGCCCGTTTGGCCCCCTCCCCTGCGGCGTTGCCCACCGGGAGGTAACGGGCCCGAGGCAGGCAGGGAAGCAGGCCGATGGCCCGGGCGCTCTCGAGGTTGAGGTAGGAGCCGAAAGCCCCCGCGACAATCACCTCGCCCACCTCATCCTCGGCCAGCCGAGCGACTCCCATGAGCGTCGCGACGCCGGCGAAAATGGCCCCCTTGGCCAGCTGGATTTGTACCACGTCTCCCTGGGTGATGACCACGTCCTGACCGTGTCCGGTGCGAGTGCTTGGCACGAGCACGAACTCACGGCCCTCGAGCCCTGAGCGCACGCCCGGGGCGTCGGGCCGGAGGTGGCCCCGTTCGTCGATGGTGCCGACACGGCGAAGCTCGGCCACCGCGTCCACGATGCCGGAGCCGCAAAGCCCCAGGGCGGGCGCCCCGTGCACTGTCCTCACCTCGGGCCCATCCGCCGTCAGCCGCACGGCCTCCACCGCGCCGGGCGCGGCGCGCATCCCGTCCCGGATGTGGGCGCCTTCGAAGGCAGGTCCCGAGGCGCAGGAGGCCGAGAAGAAGAGACCCCGGTCCGGCCTCACCACGGCGATCTCGGTGTTGGTGCCGATGTCGATCCCCACCGCGGCGCCGGCGCAGCGGTCGAGCTCGCTCGCGAGCACCATTGCCACGTGGTCCGCCCCCACGAACCCCCCCACCGCCGGGAGGAAGTGAACCCAAGCTCCGGGAGCCAGCTCCAATCCCAGATCCCGGGCCTTGAGGTCCACCGGAGCGCTCGTGGCACAGACGAAGGGGGCGGCCGCGAGCTGTCCTACGGGCAATTCCAGGAGTAAGTGGACCACGGCGGTGTTGCCGACCAGACAGGCGTCGGCGATCCGTCGACGGTCTGCACCGGCTCGCTCCGCCAGCTCCCCGGCCAGGTCGTTCAAGGTCTGGCGGAGAACAGCCGCAAGCTCCCGCGCTCCCTCCTGCCTTCGGAGAGCGTGACCGAGTCGGCTCACCACGTCCTCTCCGTAGGCGATGTGGGGGTTCACCGTGCCGGCGGCGGCGAGCTCTCGACCGGACTCCAGATCCACGAGATACCCGGCGACCTTGGTACTCCCCACGTCCACGGCGAGCCCCAGCGAACCCTCGCCCGGCCCAGTGATACCCACGATCTCCTCGCCCCGCAGGTGGGCGGTGAACCGCCAGCCGGTGCGCTGCGCCAGGGCCGAGAGCTCCCGGACCACGGCCGGTTCAGCGTGGAGGTCCCGGAGCCCGGCCGCT
>CAZYJP010000145.1:0-6119 GCA_964647795.1 uncultured Thermodesulfobacteriota bacterium | reverse complement strand
CTGGTGATCGTCGCAGGGACCTCGGTGGGCGCCGTCCGGCGGCTCGTCGCATCCGAGCGGTACGCCCGCGCCAACCTGCTGGTGCGCCGGACGGCCGGCGCGCTCATCGCGCTGGTCGGGCTCACCCTCATCGTCAACCAGCTCCAAGCCCTCGGCTGAAGGAGGAGAGACCCATGGAGATCGAGGTCCTGGGCGTCGGCTGCCCCAAGTGCGCCAAGATGTACGAAGCCGCCGTGAAGGCCGTGGCCCTGTCCGGCCTGGAGGCCCAGGTCAAGAAGGTCTACGACCTGGCCGAGATCGCCAAGTACGGGGTCTTCGCGTTCCCCGCGATCGTGGTCGACGGGGAGGTGCGGTCCACCGGAAAACTCCTGGATCCCGAGGCCATCGCCCGGCTCCTGCCCCCCGGCTGAGGCGGGCCGAACCGCCTCACGGGGCTGCCGAGCCCCGTCGGCCGAACTCCCCCCGTTCCTCCTCGAGGATCGCGAGGAACGCCCGGGCGGCCGGGGAGAGCTCGCCCTCCTCCCGGTATGCGGTGTAGACCTGGATGGTCATCTCCTGGTCCCGGACCGGGATGACCCGGAGCCTCCCCTCCTCGAGCTCATGCCCAACGGCCGAGCGGACCAGGAAGCTCAGGCCCTCTCCCTTCTCCACCATCTCCTTGATGAACTCCAGGTTGCTCGTCTCCAGGAGCACGTTGGGAGTCAGCCCCCGCCGCTCGAACAGCCGCCGTACCAAGGCGCGGGTGCTCGACCCCTCTTCCTTGAGGATGATGAGCTCGCCCTCGAGGGCCGCGAAGGGGATGCCCTTCTTCCTGCGCGCCAGGGGGTGCGAGGGAGCACCGAACAGGACTACCTCCTCCTCGCGGAAGGGCAGGAAGGTCAGGCCCTTCACCTCCTCCGAGAGCGCCACCACCGCGAGCTCGTTCTTGAGCTCCAGGAGGCTGTGGCACACGTCGAGCGAGCTCCCCTCGTCGAGGATCACCTTGATCTGCGGGTAGGCGGCCCGGAACCGGCTGATCAGGCCCGGCATGAGGTAGCGGGCATAGGTCTTGGTGGTGCCGATCTTCAGCAGACCCCGCTTGAGCTCCCGGACCTCGGCCACCAGGCGCTCCATCCGCTTCTCCAGCTCGAAAACCTCCCGGGCCTGCTGGAAGAGAAGCGCCCCGGCCTCGGAGAGGACCATCCGGCGGCCCCGTTTCTTGAAGAGCTTGATCTCCAGCGCCTCTTCGAGGGCACGGATCTGCCCGGTCACCGCCGGCTGGGTGACGCACAGGTTGCGGGCCGCCTGGGAAAAGTTCTGGCACCGGGCCGCTTCGCAAAAGGCCCGGAGCTGGTTGAAGTTGAGCACCGCTCTCCCTCCGCTGCATTCAAAGTTTTACTTATGGATAGCATAACGTTATATGAATTGACCACTCTCGAGTGGCCCCCTACACTCGAACCACGTTTTGAAATGACGCTCTTGCCGCGGACCCGCCCCGCCCCATCAGGAGGAAACCCATGGATCTTCGAGAGTTTATCGCCCTTTGCGAGAAGGACGGCGACCTGAAGCGGGTCACCGCCGAGGTCGACTGGGATCTGGAGATGTCGCACATCGCCAAGCTCGTGGAGGAGAAGAGCGGCCCCTCACTCCTCTTCGAGAAGGTCAAGGGCAGCACGGGCCGCGTGATGTTCGGCGCCTTCAGCAACACCAAGCGCTTCGCGAAGATCCTCGGCAAACCCAGCCACCTCTCCATGTGCGACCTGAGCTACGAGTGGATGAAGCTCTCCGTCGGCGAAGTCATCCGCGCCCGGGAGGTGGAGACCGGCCCCGTCTTCGAGAATGTCCTCGAAGGCGACGCGGTGGACGTCACGAAACTCCCCGCCCCGAAATTCTACGAGAAGGACGGCGGCCGCTTCATTGGGACCGCGTGCTTCATGGTGGTGCAGGACCCGGAGACGGGCGAGATCAACCTGGGCACCTACCGCAGTCAGGTGCTCGACGCCAAGACCGTGGGGGCCCAGATTCTAAAGGGGAAGCGCGGCGACCGCATCCTGCAGAAGTACCGCAAGGCCGGCAAGAAAATGCCGATCTGCATGGTGGTGGGATGCGACCCCCTGCTCATGCTCGCCGGGAGCGCCATGGTGGAGGGCGCGAGCGAGTACGACGTGGTGGGAACCCTCCGGGGCGAGCCGGTGGACGTGGTGAAGGCCCCCCTCACGGGCCTTCCGATCCCGGCCACCGCCGAGATCGTACTGGAGGGGTATGTGGACGGCGACAACCTGCGCGCCGAGGGGCCCTTCGGGGAGTACACGGGCTACTACACCGAGGAGATTTACAAGCAGGTCCTCAAGCCCGCCATCGAAGTGGAGCGGATCTACCACCGCAACGACCCGATCCTCCTGGCCGCGTCCGTCGGGCGGCCCGTGAACGACAACCACATGATGCTGGCCTTCGTGCGAAACGCCACACTGTGGACCGAGCTCACGAAGATGAAGATCCCGGGCATCCAGTCCGTCTACATGCCCCCGGAGGCCTGCGGCCGGTTCTGGGCCATCGTCTCGGTCAAGCAGATGTACCCGGGCCACGCCGACCAGGTGGCGGCCGCGGTGATCGCTTCGAACACCTGCACCTACGGCCTCAAGGGTCTCATCGTCGTGGACCACGACATCCAGGCCGACGACCTGCCCCGGGTGTGGTGGGCGCTCGCCACCCGCTACAACCCCCTCCGGGGTACCCAGCTCATCAACCGGGGCCGGTCCACCCCGCTGGACCCCGCGCTCTTCCAGAGCGACAACAAATTCATCACCTCGCGCATCGTCATGGACGCCACGCTCCCCTTCGAGTGGAAGGAAAAGCCGGTCCAGGTGGAGATGTCGAAGGAGGTGCTGGACCGGGTCAAGGCCCGGTGGTCGGAGCTGGGACTGGAGTGAGACTTGGCGCGTTGCAGGTTGCGCGTTGCAGGTTGGGATCGCCCGTCCCTTGCGGCAGACCTTCCCTTTGCCAATAGCCAAGAAGGAATATCCAATGCCCTATGACTACATCGACGCCATCGAGCGGGCCAAGAAGATCAAGGTGGTCGTGCTCGACGTGCACGGGGTGCTCACCAGCGGGATGGTCCTCTTCAACGAGGACGGGGTGAAGTTCCAGGCCTTTCACCACGACGACGGGTTCGGCTCGAACGCCCTGATGATGATGGGCGTCGAGGTGGCCCTGATGACCCGAAAGTCGAAGATCGTGCTCGCCCGGGCCGAGGAGGTGGGGATCAAGCGCGTCTACATGGCCAAGGACAAGTGGGCCAAGATGCAGGAGCTCATCGCCGAGATGCAGATCGGCCTGGAAGAGGTCTGCTACGTGGGCGACGAGATCATCGACCTCGGCGCCATGCGCCGGGTGGGTTTCGCGGTCGCGCCGGCCAACGGGTGCCCGGAGGTGCTGGAGGTTTCCCACTTCGTGACCAAGCGCGCCGGGGGCGAGGGCATGCTCCGGGAACTCGCCGAGTTCATCCTCCGGGCCCAGGGAAGGTGGCAGCCCCTGGTGGACAAGGTCTCGAACATGGGATGGGGATAGAGGGCAGGGGCCAGACGTCGGGGGTCGTCCGACGTAGGCCGGGTTGGCCCGCACGGGCGTAACCCGACGAATCGGGCAAGGGAAGCGTCGGGTTACGCTGCGCTAACCCGACCTACGACTCTGACGTACTCACTGGCTTGGTGGTAAATGGCTTGGGCTTTCAGCCCTCCCAAAAAAACGCACGCGTGAGCCGGCGAAAGGACACGAGATGCCTCACAAATACTACAAGGACAACCGGGAGTTCATCAAGGCCCTGGACGCCTCGGGCGACCTCGTCACCGTCGAGCAGGAGGTGGACTGGGACATGGAGATGGGCGCCATCGTGCGCCGGGTGTGCGAGAAGCAGGGCCCCTCGCCCCACTTCAAGCAGATCAAGGACTACCCCGGGTTCGAGGCCTTCGGCGCACCCCTGGCCACCTACCGGAAGCTCGCCATCTCGCTGGGCCTGCCGCCGGAGACCCCAATCCCCGAGATCGCCCAGGTCTACCTGGACCGCACCGACCGGGGCACGCCCCACAAGCCCGTGGTCGTGGACCGGAGCCGGGCTCCCTGCAAGGAGAACGTGATCACCGGCGACGCCGTGAACCTGTTCGACCTCCCCGCTCCCATGGTGCACGCCGGCGACGGCGGCCGCTACCTCTCCACCTGGCACATGATCGTCGCCGAGGACCCCGACACCCGGGCCATCAACTGGGGCATGTACCGCCAGATGGTGTTCGACGAGAAGACCATGGTGGGCCCCGTGCTCCCGTTCTCGGACATGGGCAAGATGTTCTGGAACAAGGCCGTGCCCCGGAATCAGCCCATGCCCTTCGCCACAGTGATCGGCATGGATCCCCTGGCCGGCATCGCGGCCTGCGCCCCCGCCCAGATCCCGGAGGACGAGTTCTGCGGGATGCTGATGGGCGAGGGCGTCGAGATGGTGAAGTGCGAGCTCAGCGACCTCCATGTGCCGGCCCACGCCGAGATCATCATCGAGGGCGACATCCTCCCGAACATCTCCCTCGAGGAGGCCCCCTTCGGCGAGTACACGGGCTACCGCACCTCGCCCCGAGAGCCGCGCACGGTCTACCGGGCCCGAGCCATCACCTACCGCAACAACCCGATTCTGCCGGTCTCGTGCATGGGAGTGCCCACCGACGAGGGGCAGCTCTTGCGCTCGTTCTCCCTGGGTCTGGAGATGGACAAGCTGCTGCGGAGCCAGGGCATCCCGATCACGGGCGTGTTCATGTGGCCCGAGTCGACCCACCACCTCGTGGTGGTGGGCACCCGCCACGCCTACGCGGGCATCGCCAGTCAGATTGCCCAACTGATCTTCGGCAGCAAGCTGGGGCCTTGGTTCCACATGGCCGTGGTGGTGGACGAGGACACGGACATCTACGACAAGGACAAGGTCATCCACGCCCTGACCACGAAGTGTCACCCCGTCGACGGCATCCACGTGTACAAGAACTCGGCCGGGACACCGCTCTACCCCTTCGCGCCTATGCATGAACGAAAAATTGGGAAAGGATCCAAGGTACTGTTCGACTGTCTCACTCCCCTTGACTGGAAAAAAGCAGACATCCCGATCCTGGTCTCCTTCGACAAAGTCTACCCAGAAGACGTAAAGAACAAGGTGATCTCAAATTGGAACAACTACGGGTTCAAGGACTGAAGCGGAAGACAACTCGTCCTATGGGACCCATCGGTCCTATAGGTCCTATAAGACCTATCAGGAGCTCTCCATGAAAGAATACGACACCTTCATCCTCACCGACCTGGAAGAGGCCGTGCTCGACGTCGAGCAGGACATGACGATCCGGGACTTGACGCCCGGTCGGGCGAAGTACTGCTGCCGGTGCGTGCGGGCCAAGATCTCGGATCAACCCGACAAGTATCCCGACCGCCTCTGGCCCCTGCTCGGCCGCGGCCAGTGGGTGGGAAAGCCGTGGTCGATCGAGGTCGTCTCCTTCGTGGACAAGATCCCCGCGGAGTGGAGGTAGGACCGTGGCCTTCGACGACCTGCGGGAGACGGTGGCCGCACTGAAGGTGAAGGGCCGGCTCCTGGAGATCGCCGAACCCCTCTCCCCTATCCACGAGGCAGCAGCAGTGCTGGCCGTGGCGGGCCTCCGGGGTGAAGGGGCGGTATACCTCTCCCAGGTAGGCGGGCACCCGGTGCCCCTGGTGGGAAACGTGGTGTACGGGCGCGAGGTCCTTGCCTGGGCGATGGACATCGGGGAGCCTGAGCTGCCGGAGGAGATGGGCCGGCGCCTGTCCGAGCCCATCTCCCCACGGTCGGTCCTCGCAGGCGGGGAGGTCCCGGTCTTGGAGCGCCGGGCTCCCGACGATCTCCCCTTGGAGGCGATCCTCCCCCTGCTCACCCACTGTCTCGAGGACTCCGGCCCCTACATCACCACCGGCCTCGTCTCGGCGCGGGACCCGGAGACCGGGTCGATGGCCCGGGGAATCCACCGTCTGGAGCTGCGGGGCGCGAGGGAGCTCGGCGTCGCCCTGGTCAACCCGCCCCTCTCGCACCTCTACACCCGCTTCAAGGCCCGCGGCGAGCCGATGCCGGCGGCCGTGGCAATCGG
>CAZYJP010000144.1:0-6126 GCA_964647795.1 uncultured Thermodesulfobacteriota bacterium | reverse complement strand
GGGGCTGCTGGTGCTCGCCCCCGCACCGGGATCTGCCGGGGGCGGCCCCCCCCCGCCGATCCACGACCGGGAGACGTTCCCCCCTCCCCCTACCCCTCCCCCTACCCCTACCCCTCCCCCTCCCCCTACCATGACGGTCCTCCCCCTCGCGCCCCCGGCTCCCGCGGAGCCGACCCGTGCCCGACGCCCGGCCCAACCTGCCCCGGCGCCGGAGGCACCTTTCTCCGCTGCCGATTTGGATCCTCCCGCGGAGGCCCCGACAGCTCCACCCCCTGCGGCAGTGAGCATCCCGACGCGGGAGGCACCGGAGGCGGGGGTCGAAGCGCCGTCTGTGCGAGAACGCATGGACGTGAGGGAAACGCGAGCCGGCCCCCTCGGGGTCGGCCGGGACGAAGCCGGGGGAACCGTTCGGGATGTTCCCTCCCGAGGGGGACCCGGACGGGTCGAGGCGTCGGCTTCGTACGCGGAAAACCCGGCGCCCGCCTATCCGCGGCTCGCCCGGCGTCGAGGGCTCGAGGGGGAGGTCTGGCTTCGGGTCCGGGTCTCGGCCCGGGGCGAGGTGCTGGAGGTGGAGGTGGAGCGCTCCTCGACGCACCCGGTCCTCGACCGGGCTGCCGTGGAAGCCGTGCAGCAGTGGCGGTTCCACCCGGCCCGGGTGGGGGAGGTCCCGGTCGAGGGGGTGGTTCGGGTGCCGGTTCGTTTCGAGCTCGTGCCCTCGGGCTAGGAGCCGGTGGTCCCTGGGCCTGCGCCTGCCGTGTCGTCGAGGCCGCCCCCGGAGCGCTCCCTCGCTCTTCCGCAGAGCGACGGCCCCGGGTCATCCGCGGATTCGGTGATGGGGCCGTGTGTTGCGCTTGGGACCCCCACGCGGGGACCGCAGAGCCCCCGCGGGACCCGGATCGTGGGGGTCTTTCTGATGTCTTACCGGACCCGCACCTGTGCGGTGTGCTTCTCCCGGACCCCCTCGACCAGCCCCTTCACGGCTCCCAGGGCCATCAGGATCGCGGGCACCACCTGCGCGGCGACGATGAGGGCGCAGAAGCCGAGGAACGCCCACACGAACAGGCCGCTGGTGTCCTGCCTGGCGCCGGTGGCGGCCAGGGCGTTGGCGGCGGGGGCTACCGTGGCGATCGCGGCGAGGTACAGGGTCTTGGCGGTGGTCTTCATGGCTCTCTCCTTTGCTTCCCCCCCCGGCGGCGTGTTGTGAGGAGGGTCGGTGGTTCTCCTCTGCTCTCGCCCCGAATCGAGAGCAGGATGCGTGCCAAAGGTGAAAAGAAGCGCGACCGGAGGAGAAGAAACTTCCAACTATCTGAATTCAAAGGATAATCTTCCACGTCTGGAAGGCTGGCAACCGGGGCGGGAAGGGTATCGGAAGAGCCTGGTGTATAGGTTCACAATCCAGACAGAGGCCCGGCAATGGGGTGGTGCGCGGGGGGGAAACCGAGAAAACGTTGAACGGGCGCAGAAAACCAAGAGGAAGAAGGTTTTGCGGAAACGATATACCGAGTCTTTCGGTGTGTTATTCCTGTCCGGCGGAGCCCCCGGGTCTGGTCTGGGGACCAGGGGGGGCGCCCCCTACAGCGCCAGAATCTCCTCGCGGTGGTCGATCAGGCTGAAGTCGCCGGCGGTGACCACCTCGTAGTCCATGTCCACCCCCGGCAGGCTGTCCAGGATGTAGCGCTCGGCCAGGAGCTCGCGGGATCTTTCCGCCAGGGCGTCCCGGAGCATGAGATAGCCCACGAAGACCGCCGTCTCCATGTTGCACAGCCGGCGGGTCATGAGGTCCTGGTACTCGGCGTCCTTGCGGTCGTTGACGAATTTCACGGCCCGGTTGAGCTTTTGGCGCGCCACGTCCACCGAGCTCGCCAGGCGCCGGAGCTTGCCCTCGTAGGGCAGGTGGGCGAGCTCCTCCATGAGTGGCTCGAGCACCCGCTGGATCACTCCGCCGATGGCCGCCACGTGCTGGAGCTGGGTGGTGCCCTCGTAGATGTTGGTGATGCGGGCGTCGCGGCAGTACCGCTCGACGTTGAAGTCCTTCATGTACCCCGTGCCGCCGTGGATCTGGAGGCTGTCGTAGGCGACCCGGTTCGCCATCTCGGTGCTCATGGCCTTGGAGAGCGGCGTGAGGACCGCCGCGATGCGCGAATAGAGTCTGGCCTTCTGACGGTCGTCGGCCGTCGCTTCCCCGCCGCCGCCGTGTCCGTGCTCGACCACGTGCTCGTAGACGTCCCGGAGGTCCACGTACCGGGTGGTCTCGTACAGCAGTGTCCGCGTCGCCGCGATCTCCACCTTGGAGCGCACCAGCATCTCGTACACCGCCGGGAACTTGTCGATGGTGTGACCGAACTGCTCCCGGGCGCGGGCGTAGAGGAGCCCCGCGCGGTAGGCGGCCTCGGCGATCCCCACGGCCTGGGCGCTGATGGCCACCCGCGCGCCGTTCATGAGGCTCATCACGTACCGGGTGAGACCCCGGCGGCGCTGACCCACGAGCTCGGCGGGCACGTCGTCGAACTGGAGCTCACAGGTCGGGGAGCCGTGGATGCCGAACTTCTCCTCGATGCGCCGCACCTTCAGGCGGGGGCCGGCTTCGCACACGAACATGGACAGCCCCCGGCCGTCCTTGCTCCCCTCCTCGGAACGGGCCAGCACCAGGTGCACCTTGGCGCACCCGTTGGTGATGAACCGCTTCATGCCGTTGAGGTACCACTGGCCGCTCTCGTCCTGCCAGGCCCGCATCTGCACGGCTTGGAGGTCGCTGCCCGCCTCGGGCTCGGTGAGGGCCATGGCGCCGTCGACCTCGCCGCTGGCGAAGCGCGGCAGGTACCGGGCGTGCTGGTCCTCGTCGCCGAACCGGTAGACCGTCTCGCCGATGTCCTGGAGGCCCACCAGGTTCTGGAGGCTCGCGTCGGCCCGGGAGACCATCTCCATCATCATGGTGTAGAGGGTGGTGGGGAAGTTGAGCCCCCCGTACCGGCGCGGCAGGGTGACCCCGCAGAGCTCCGCCTTGCGCAGGTCCTGGAGATTCTGCTCGGTGCCCGGGGCGTAGCAGACGGTCCCGCCGCGGAAGGTGGCGCCGTGGAGGTCCACGTCGCGGGCCCGGGGGGCGATCTGCTCCCCGCAGAGCTCACCCACCATGCCCAGCACCCGGTCGTAGCTGTCCAGGGCGTCCTCGTAGGACTCCGGCGCCTCGGGGAATTCCGCCGCCTCCGCGTAGTCGCCCTCCTTGAGGCGCACCCCGTCCCGGAGGTCGACGTGCATCAGGTGGAAGCGCAGGTCCGGGTTGTCGATGTAAAAGTTCTCGGGCATTTGCGTTTGTCCGTTGTCAGGTGTCCGTTGTCAGTCGAAGATCCAACGACGTGGTCGTGCCCGGGCCTCTGCTCCAACGGACAGCGGACCACGGACCGCGGACAGATTCAGATTTTTTCTCGATACGCCTGGATCATCTTGGGGATCACGTCGTTGAGGTCCCCCACGATTCCGTAGTGGGCGACGGAGAAGATGGGGGCGGCCGGGTCCGAGTTGACGGCGATCACCTTGGCGCTGCCCGCCATTCCGGCCCGGTGCTGGACGGAGCCGCTGATCCCGCAGGCGATGTAGAGCTTGGGCCGCACGGTCACCCCGGTCTGCCCCACCTGGTGGTCGTGGTCGATCCAGCCGGCGTCCACGGCCGCCCGGGAGGCCCCTACCTCGCCGCCGAGGGTCTCGGCCAGGTCGCGGACGAGCCGGAAGTTCTCTCTGCTCCCCACGCCGTACCCGCCGGCCACGATGATCCGGGCACCCTTGAGGTTGACGGCCTTGTCCTCCACGGCCCGCTCGACGATGCGCACCACCGTGTCGGCCTCGGCGAGCTCCACCGGCACGGGGGTCACCGTGCCCGTCCGCCCGGGTTCCGGTTCGGTCAGGCGCATCACTCCTTCCCGGACCGTCACCATCTGGGGGCCGTCCCAGCCCGTCGCGATGGTGGCGATGATGTTGCCCCCGAAGGCCGGGCGGATCTGCATCAGCCGGTCCTTGAACGAGCGCTTGGCGATCCGGTCCTCGAAGTCGTCGATCTGGAGATCGGTGCAGTCCGCCGTGAGCCCGGCCAGCAGGGCCGAGGCAACCCGGGGGGCCAGGGACCGCCCGGTGACGGTGGCGCCGAAGAGGAAGATGTCCGGCTGCTTCTCCCTCGCCAACTCCGCGATCACCCTGGTGTAAGGAAGGGCGGTGAAGGGCTCTAGCCGGGGGTCTTCCGCCAGGTACACGTTGTCGCACCCGTGGGCGTGCAGGATGGGCACCAGGGGAGTCACGGCCGCCCCCAGGAGGACGGCCTCCGTCCGCACCCCCAGCTGCCGGGCGAGCTCCCCGCCCTTGCACACGAGCTCGAGGCTCACGTCGGCGATCTTGCCGCCGGCCTGCTCGACGAACACCCAGACGTTGCCGCGCTTCTCGCTCATGTGCTCCTGCCCGTTTGTCGGTCACTGCTCTGTTGGCTGCATTCGGTGCGAGTCGGGCCACCGGCGAGGGTGCCCGACCCTCCCGGCCCTGGAATCCGAGGTCCTTCCGGTCCTACACGAAGACGTGGTCGGCGATGAGCTCCTGGACGAGCCCCCGGATGCCCTCGTCCGTGGGGGGGGTCTCCACGAAGTCGCGGCCCGCCAGGACCACGCTCTCCACCTTCTTCACCTTGGTGGGCGAGCCCGCCCCACCGACCCGGCTCTCGTCGGCACCCACGTCCGACGCGGACCACTCGTGGATCCAGAGACCCCGGCCCTTGAGGCGCTCCTCCTCGGCCGCGAGTGACTCCGCGCTCTCGTAGGTGCGGCCCGCGTGGCGCGCGAGGAGCTCGGAGCGGGTCAGCGCCTTCTTGTAGCGCATGAGCCTCTTGGCCCCGGCCGGCCGCGGGGTGTTCGCGGAGGACAGCACGGTGAGGAGCGCCGGGAGCGGTACCTCGGCGACTTCGTAGCCGCCGTCGATGAGGTTTCGCACTCGGGCCAGGCCGCTCTCCACCGCCAGCACCTCCTCCACGTAGGTGATCTGGGGCAGGTCGAGCTTCTCCGCAAGCTGCGGACCCACCTGGGCGGTGTCGCCGTCGATGGCCTGCCGGCCGCACAGGGCCAGGTCGAAGGGCCCGAACTTTCGGGCCGCGCAGGCCAACGCGTAGCTCGTGGCCAGGGTGTCGGCCGCGGCGAACTTTCGGTCGGTGAGGAGGATCGCCTCGTCGGCGCCCATGTAGAGCGCGTGCCGGAGGACGTTCACCGCTCCCGGCGGGCCCATGGTGCACACGGCGACCTTTCCGCCGTAACGGTCCTTGAGCTCGAGGGCGAGCTCGAGCGCATTGAGGTCCTCGGGGTTGAAGATCGCCGGCAGGGCGCCCCGGTTCACGGTACCGTCGGGCTTCATCGCCTCGCCGGAGATGTTCTTGGTGTCGGGCACCTGCTTCACGAAGACCAGGGACGTCAGGCTCAACGCACTCCTCCAGGGGTCTCTCGGCGGCCGGCTCCGGAAGTGGAGGGGTGAAAAACCGCAACTCCGGCGCTGGGGAACGGAAAGCTTCGCGGTTTTACCAGGATGGGGCCGGGGGCGTCAATCGATGAACCCGAGTTCGTCACCACCGAGACGTCAAGGCACCCGGTTGACGGAAACGGAGGTCTTCGGCCAGGCGCCTTCGCACACCGGCTCCGGAGTGGGGCTACGCTCCCTAGAAATCCTTGAATGCCGCGGATCTTGAAAAACAGGTCAAGTCTTGGTCTACCCTGTGGGAGCGGCTTCCAGGCCGCGATTCGGCGAAGCCGATGATCGGGCTCCGCCCGATGTCGCGGCCAGGAGACCGCTCCCACAAGACTGCTCCTACAAGTAGTATGGCCGGCCTTCACGCCTCGGAGGGCGCTGGGGCAGCGCCCCGCTAAGCTTCCACGACCAAACCCCCTTGGGCCCTTCGGGCTACGGCGGTCGTCCTCCGCCGTGTTGGCCTCGCCGCATGGGCAACGCCGTGTTGGCAACGCCGTTGACGCCCCCCTCGTTCCCGGGCTACGGTGGTCATGCTTCCGAATCTCTTCCCCTCCAGAGGAAACCATGCGCATCTTCGTCACCGGCGGCACGGGCTTCGTGGGCGCCAGGCTCCTTCCCGCGCTGCGGGCGCAGGGGCAC
>CAZYJP010000143.1:0-6127 GCA_964647795.1 uncultured Thermodesulfobacteriota bacterium | reverse complement strand
GGCTACGTCCCCGTCGGAACGCACCAGCTCTGCGACGACGCCGTTCCAGAAGCTCTCCAGCTCCATGATCGCCTTGTCGGTCTCGATCTCGGCGAGCACGTCCCCCTCTCGCACCCGGTCGCCCGGGGCGACCTTCCACTCCACGATGCGTCCCTCCTCCATGGAGTCGGTGAGCTTGGGCATGGTGACGTCAAAGGGCATCGAAACCTCCGGTCGGGAAAGGGCGTTACGGAAGTCCCGGATCCCGACTTCTCCCGTCGTGATTCCGGCGCAGGCGGGAACCCAACCCCCCGAGGCTCGTCGCGTGCGATCCGCGCCGGGGTGCCGGCAAGACCCTTTAGCAGGCTGCTGAAAAAGCAGCCTGCGTGCGTCCCATGGATGGGGCGCCGAATCGCGGCGCTTGAAAAGCATAGTGATTCGTGAGGGTTCGAAGGGGCCGTCCCCGAGAACCCGTAGCTGAAAACCCAGGGAGGGGGTTTTCAGCACCCTGGTAGACCTGTGCATCCCGGTCTAGGCGTCCACGGTTCGGCGTGCGGCGGCCGCGATCTTGGCCGCATCGGGGATGCAAGCCTGCTCCAGCTCCCTCGCGTAGGGCGCGGGGATGTCCTCACCGGACACCCGGCTCACCGGGGCCTCGAGCTCCCAGAAGACCCGGTCGCAGATGCCGGCCACGAGGTCCGCCCCGATCCCGCAGCGGGGCCAGCACTCCTCGACCACGACGGCCCGCCGGGTCTTGGCCACCGAGCCGGCCACCGTGTCCCAGTCCAGGGGCCGGAGGCTCAGCAGGTCGACCACCTCGGCCGAGATCTCCTCGGCCTCCAACGTCACGGCCGCGTCCAGAGCCAGACGGGCCATCCGACCATAGCCGATGAGGGTAACGTCCTCCCCCTCTCGCACCACCTCGGCTCGCCCCAGGGGAAGGGGCTCGAGACCCTCGCGCACCGCGCCCTTGTCGTTGTACAGGCCCTCGTGCTCCAGGAAGATCACCGGGTCGTCGTCCCGGATCGCGGCCAGGAGGAGGGCCTTGGCGGTCCGGGGCGTCGAGGGGTAGACGACCTTCAGCCCCGGGAAGTGGGCGAAGACCGCCTCGAGGCTGTGGCTGTGCTGGGCCCCCAACTGGTGCCCCCCGCCGCCGGGGGCCCGGATGGTGACCGGCATGGGGGACTGACCCCCGAACATGAAGTACATCTTGGCTAGGTGGTTCACGAGCTGGTCGAAGGCCACCAGGGCGAAGTTCACGGTCATGAGCTCGGCCACGGGCCGCAGCCCGGCCAGGGCGAGACCCACGGCCGTGCCGACAATCGCCGCCTCGGAGATGGGCGTGTCGCGCACCCGCCGGGGCCCGAACTCCTCGAGAAGCCCCTGGGTCACTTTGAAGGAGCCCCCGTACTCGGCTACGTCCTCCCCGAACAGGACCACGTCGGCATCCCGGGCCATCTCCTCCCGGAGGGCCTGATTCAGAGCTTCTCGGTACGTGATCACCGCCATCCGCTCGGCTCCAATCCCGTCACAATTGATCACCCCACGTATACGAACTTTCTGGCCTCCTCCAGGGTGAGCTCGCGGCCCGCTTCGGCAAGAGCTACGGCGGCCTCGATCTCGCGACGGGCCTCGGAGTCGATGCGGTCGAACTCCTCGTCCGGCACGTCGAAGTCGTGCCGGACCTGGGACCGGAGCGTCTCCAGCACGTCCCGGCGCCGCCAGAAATCCACCTCCTCCTTGGAGCGGTAGGTGGCCGGATCACTCATGGAGTGGCCCCGGTACCGGTAGCACCGCGCCTCGATGAACGTGGGTCCCTCGCCCTTCCGGGCGCGCGCCACCGCCCGCTCGGCCACTGCCACCATCTTGAAGAAGTCCATGCCGTCGACCCGCTCGGCGGGCATGCCGTAGACCGAGGCCTTCTTCGCGAGATCCCGTTCGGCGCTGGCGCGCCCGACGCTCGTGCCGATGGCATACTCGTTGTTCTCGCACACGAAGACGATCGGGAGCCTCCAGAGCCCCGCCAGGTTCAGTGCCTCGTGGTAGACGCCCTGGTTGGTCGCGCCGTCGCCGAAGAAGCACACCACCACCTGGTCTCCCTCCCGGTACTGCACCCCGAGACCGAGCCCCACGGCCACGGGACACTCCCCTGCCACGATCGCGTACCCGCCGTGGAAGTTCCTCTCCCGGTCGTAGAGGTGCATGGACCCCCCCAGGCCCTTGCAGCACCCGTCGGAGTGCCCGTAGAGCTCCGCCATCACCCGGCCCGGGTCGGTGCCCCGCACCAGCAGGTACACGTGGTCCCGGTAGCTCCCGAGCACGTGGTCGTCGGGCCGAAGGGGCCACAGCGCCCCTACCGCCACGGCCTCCTCGCCCGTGTACAGGTGACAGAACCCCCCCATTCGGCCCTTCTGATAGAGCTCGGCGACCTTGGTCTCGAACGCCCGGGCGAGCCGCATCTGTCGGTAGGCCCGAAGGACTTCCTGCCGGTTCATGGCCCGATCACGCCCGGATCATGATGAGGAGCATCTTGAATCGCTTCTGCGCGCGAAGGGAGTGCGGTACGTTGGCCGGCATGATCACGAGGTCTCCGGCCCTGGCCCGCACCTCCTGCCCGCCGATCGTGATCACTGCCTCTCCGTCCAGGATCTCCACGGAAGCGTCGAAGGGCGCCGTGTGTTCACTCAGGCCCTGACCCGCGTCGAAGGAGAAGAGCGTCAGGGTGCCGGCCTTCTTGTCCAGAAGGGTCTTGCTCACCACCGAGCCTTCGGCGTAGGAGATGTGTTCTGCCAGGGGGATCGCCTGACCCTTGGGCGCTTCGCCTTTCATCGAGACCTCCTCGGAGGGGGGTGACGCTGAGGGCGGCCAGTGTAGCGGACAACCCGAAGAGGGCAAGCCTCCCCCGCAACGGGCGACCTCCCGGCAGCTCGAAGAACCGGGAGGCCCCAGAGGAGAAGAAGGACATGGGCAAGGAGCGAGCCGTCATTGAGACGCCGGTGGGACCGGTGGGAATCGAGACCCAGGAAGGCGCCGTGGTTCGGGTGTGGTTCGCCCGGGCCGAGGCCCCGTCCGAGCCCCTCCCGGCCCCCCCGGAAGGTCTCCTGGCCGAAACGGCGCGGCAAATGGCCGAGTACTTCCGGGGGGATCGTCGGGAGTTCACCCTACCGCTTCGGCGCCCCGCCGGGGCGACGGACTTTCAGTGCCGCCTCTGGGACGCCTTGGAGCGCATCCCCTTCGGCGAGACCCGGACGTACGGGGATGTGGCGCGCGACCTCGCCACCAGCCCCCGGGCCGTCGGCGGCGCCTGCGCCCGCAACGACCTGCCGCTGCTGATCCCCTGCCACCGGGTGGTGGCCAGGAGCGGGCTGGGGGGATTCAGCGGCGACTGGGAGAACGGCCTGGCGGTGGATGTCAAGGGGGCCCTCCTGGCACACGAAGCCCGTGTGGCAGGCTCCCGGTAGGCTCCTTCCCGGGGAGTTCTCGGCCGCGGGTTGACCGGCGAGGTCCGGACCCCGGCAGGAAGGTCCCCTCAGGGCTCTTCGGTGGAGGCTCCCGGACGCGCCCCGGGGCACAGCCGCACCAGGGAGAGCAGGACACCGGCGACGCAGAGCCCGGCGAAGGCAGACAGGGCGACCCGCATGCTCAGGAGGAAAGCCGGCTGAGTCTCCGCGGTGACGGCCCTCTCGCCCATGAACACGGAAAACGTGACCGTGATGAGGGTCATGCTCGCCATCATCCCCAAGGTGCGCATGCTCGAGACCATCCCGGAGGCAAGCCCGTAGAACCGGGGCGGCACGCTTCCCATGATGGCGCTCGTGTTGGGCGAGGAAAACAGGGCAAACCCTGTGCCCAGGAGCAGCAGCATGGGGAGCAGCATCCCCAAGGGCGTGGTGGCGGTCACCGTGGCTGTCAGACCCACGCCGACGGCGCACAGCGCCATCCCGGCGGTTGCCACCCGCTCCGCGGGGTACCGGTCCGCCAAACGGCCGCACAGCGGGGACAGGAGAGCCTGGGCCAAGGGTTGGACGACGAGAACGGCTCCCGCCTCCCAGGGGCTCATGCCCCTCACGTACTGGAGGTACAGGCTCAGGAAGAATGTCACCCCGAAGGTGCTGGCGTAGTTGAGCAGCGCCGAGAGATTGCTCAAGGCAAAGAGCCGGTTTTCCCGGAGCAGCCGCATGTCGAGCACGGGGTGCGTGGTTCGGCTCTCGACGACGCCGAAGAGCGCGAGGCCCCCCACCCCGGCGCCCACCAGCCCCCAGGCCCAGCCGCCCCGCCCCAGACTCGAGGCACCCCCAACCAGCACGAGGATCGAGGCGCCGTAGAGGAGGCTGCCCTGCCAGTCGAAGGGCTCGCCCCTGGCGTCGGCCCACTCCCCCCGAAGCTTCCGGTTCACCACGCCGAGCATCCCGACGCCGAGCGCGAAGGAGACGAGGAACAGCGAACGCCACCCCGCTGCAGCCACCAGGGCACCCCCGAGGAAGGGTCCGCAGGAGATGCCCAGGTACACGCTGGCCACCGTGATGCCCAGCGCCTTGCCCCGCTCTTCCGGGGGAAAGACGGAGACGACCATCGCGATCCCCGTGGCATTCACCATGGCGCCGCCCATGCCCTGGAGGAACCGCAGGGCGATGACCCCCTCGATGCTCTGCGCCTGGGAGAGGAGGCCGCAGACCACGGTGAAGACCGCCAGCCCCCCCTGGAACACCCTCCGCCGCCCGTGGATGTCCCCGAGCCGACCCATGGCCAGCAGAAACACCGCGGCCGAGGTGACGTAGGCGGTCTCCACGAGCCCCAACTGCAGCGCGCTGGCCCCGAGCTCCCGCCCGAGGGAAGGGAGGGCGACCCCGACCGCCGACATCATGAAGGGCATGAGGAAGTGGACCACCCCCACGGCGAGGAGGGTGGCGCCCCGGGACACGGTCGGCTGCATCGGTCTCTCTTCCTTCTCGGGAGAACTTGGCGCGGACAGAATAGCAGGAACGGCCGGAGGAGACCCTCCCGACCTCGGACGGCCACCCCCTGGCTCCCCCTCCCGCCGTCGGCCCCGTCCTCTCCGCAAGTCGGAACACGACGAGTTGCTTGACCCCGGCATGGGCCCCTTGCTAGCTTCCCGAGACCGCTCGGGACTGCGTCCCGCCCGATCCAGCCCCCCGGGTCTCGGAACCCCCGAGCCCCGCACCTCTTCCGGGGATGCCTTGAAGCGCTTCCTCTCCCCCAGCCCAGCCGCCCTCTTCACAGCCCTGCTCCTCGTGTCCCTCTCGTTGATGGGCTGGCTGCTCTGGGCAACAGCCTCCCTCCGCGGCGAGGCCCGGGGTCGGTTCTTCGAGCAGTACAACCAACAACAGCTCATTCTCGCCCGGCAGGCAGCCCGCACCATCGAAGAGGTCTTCGCCACCTTTCGCAGCAACCTGGGGTTGGTGGCAGGCCTGTTCGACGGGGCAGAGGTGGACCGGGCGGCCGCCACGCGGGTGGCGGGCAGTCTCGCCCGGATCTATCGGAGCCTCAAGGAAACGCCGATCGTCGACCTCGTGGTCTTCGATCGGGAAGGGACGGTGGTGGCCATCGAACCCCCCGACGCCTACACCCTGGGACGAAACTACGCCTGGCGGGAGTACTTCACCTGGGCTCGGGACCAGGGACGCCCCGGCGAGATGCATGTCTCCCCCTTCATGCGCATGGAGGGCGGGCAGCACCGCGGGGAGAACGCCCTGATCGTGGCCGAGGGCATCCACGGTGCCGACGGGTCCTTCCAGGGGCTCACGACCTTCACCCTGAGCTTCGACGAGCTGGCGCGGCAACACGTGCTCTCCCTGAAGATCGGGGAGGACGGGTATGCGTGGCTGGTGGACAGCCAGGGGGGGACCGTGCTCGTGGACCCCCGGGGGGCCGTCGGCGGCCAGACGTTCGAAGAAGCATTCCTCCCCAGCTGGCCCAAGCTCCACGAGCTCCTGGTCTCGACCCGCGAGGGCCGGTCCGGCATGGACTGGTACGATTTCGTGGACCCAGCGGACCCGAGCAGCACGGTGCGGAAGCTCGTCGGCTACGCGCCCGTCCGGCTCGAGGAACGCCTGTGGACGCTCGGCGTCTGCACCCCGGTGCGGGAGGTGGAGGCGCTGCTCTCCTCCCTCCTGCGCCGCCAGGAGGC
>CAZYJP010000142.1:0-6167 GCA_964647795.1 uncultured Thermodesulfobacteriota bacterium | reverse complement strand
GGTCGCCGGGTCGAGCAGGCGGGCCGCCAGACGGGGAGACGCGGGAAGCACCCAGGCCAGGGCAGCCAGGAGCACCAACCCCAGGGCGGCTGTGCGGTCGGAGGCGCCGTCGTCCATGGGCTTGCCGGTGCGGGCCAGGGAGCGGAGACCCGGCCCCGATCAGGGGCCGCGGCTTCCTCCCAGCAGGTCCCCGGAGGCCTTCGCGCGCTCCTCGTCCCTCATCAGTTTGTAGTCGATGGAGTCCACCAGGGCCTGCCACGATGCCTGGATGACGTTCGCGCTCACACCCACGGTGCCCCAGGTCTCGCTCCCGTCGCTGGACTCGATCAGCACCCGGACCCGGGACCCGGTGCCCCCTCCGGAGGTGAGCACGCGGACCTTGAAATCCACCAGGCGGACGTCGCGGATCGCCGGGTAGAACTTCTCCAGGGCCTTGCGCAGCGCCGCGTCGAGGGCATTCACGGGGCCGTTGCCGATGGCTGCGGTGTGCTCCACCACCCCGTCGACCCGCAGCATGATCGTAGCCTCGGCGATCGGTTCCTCGGCTTCGTGGCGCTTCTCGTCGATGACCCGAAACCCGAGGAGCTCGAAGAACTTCCGGTGAAGGCCCAGGCTCTTCTTGAGCAGGATCTCGAAGCTCGCCTCCGCCCCTTCGTAGAGAAACCCCTCCGCCTCGAGACTCTTGACCCGCTCCAGCACCTCGGTCGCCAGCTGGCCTCTGCCCTCCAGATCGAACCCCATCTCTTGCGCCTTGCTCAGCACGTTCGCTCGCCCGGAGAGGTCTGAGATGAGCACCCTCTGGCTGTTGCCCACCCGGCTCGGGTCGATGTGCTCGTAGGTCAGCGGATTGCGGCGTACCGCGGACACGTGAACCCCGCCCTTGTGGGCGAACGCACTATCCCCCACGAAGGGCTGGTGCTTGCCGTGCTGCAGATTGGCCAGCTCGTCCACGAAGCGGGCCACCTCGCGCAGGCGCTTGAGGCGGTCGGCGGCGATGCACGAACGCCCCATCTTGAGGACGAGGTTGGGGATGATGGAGATGAGGTTGGCGTTGCCGCAGCGCTCCCCGAAGCCGTTGACCGTGCCCTGCACATGGGTTGCGCCGGCCTCCACGGCCACCAGGGTGTTGGCCACCGCCAGTTCCCCGTCGTTGTGGCAGTGGATCCCGAGCACTCCCGGAACGGCCTCGCGCACCTCTCCCACCATCCGACGGATATCGGTGGGAAGGCTTCCCCCGTTGGTGTCGCAAAGGACCACCACATCCGCCCCACCCCGGAGTGCGGCCCGGACCGTGCGCAGGGCGTACTCGGGGTTGACCCTGTACCCGTCGAAGAAATGCTCGGCGTCGTACACCACCTCGGCCACGTGCCCCTTGAGATAGGCCACGCTCTTCTCGATGAGCTCCTCGTTCTGTTCGAGGGAGATCCGGAGCGCTTCCTCCACGTGGAGATCCCAGGTCTTCCCGAAGATCGTCACCACCGGAGTCTCGGCCTCGAGGAGCGCTTGGATGCTGGCGTCGTCCTCGGGGCCGACGTCGGCCCTGCAGGTGCTCCCGAAGGCGCACACCTTCGCCTGTTCCAACCGCAGGCTTCGAGCTTCCCGGAAGAACTGGATGTCGCGCGGGTTCGAGCCGGGCCACCCGCCCTCCACGTAATGAACCCCGAGGCTGTCGAGCTTCTGCGCGATGCGGAGCTTGTCCTCGACCGTGAAGGAGACGTCCTCCGCCTGGGTGCCGTCGCGCAGCGTCGTGTCGTAGATCCGGATCATGGGATGGCCCGTGCAGGGCAACGAGTGACGAGGGGCGAAGTCCGGGTTCCGCACCACCCCTCACGGGTCACGCGTCACGCCTCTCTCGAGAGCCCGAAGGCGTCGTGGAGGGCTCGCACCGCGAGCTCGGTGTACTTCTCCTCGATCACGCAGGAGACCTTGATCTCGGAAGTCGAGATCATGAGCACGTTGATTCCCTCGCGCGCGAGCACATCGAACATCGTGGCGGCAACCCCCGCGTGGCTGCGCATCCCCACCCCAACGATGGAGACCTTGGCGATGCCGGTGTCGGAGGAGACTTCCAGGGCTCCTAGCTCCCGGGCCAGAGGCTCGATTACGAGGAGCGCCCTCTTGAGGTCGGCCTTGGGAACGGTGAAGGTCATGGAGGCGCGGTCCCCCTCCCCCACGTCCTGCACGATCATGTCCACCACGATACTCTTCTCCGAGAGCGCGCCGAAGATCTTGGCGGCAACGCCGGGCCGGTCGGGCACCCCCCGAACGCTCACCTTGGCCTCGTTGCGGTCGAAAGCCACCCCCGACACGACTACCTGCTCCATCCTCTCATCCTCCTCCACGACCCAGGTGCCCTCGTTGTCGTTGAACGAGGAGCGCACGTGGACCGGAACCCCGTGCTTCTTCGCGAACTCCACGGACCGGATCTGGAGCACCTTCGCCCCGACACTGGCCAGTTCGAGCATCTCGTCGTAGGAGATTCGGTCGAGCTTGCGGGCCCGGCCGTACACGTTCGGATCCGTGGTGTAGACCCCGTCCACGTCGGTGTAGATCTCGCAGACATCCGCCTTCAGCGCCGCGGCCACGGCGACGGCACTCGTGTCCGACCCGCCGCGCCCCAGGGTGGTGATGTCCCCCGTCGGGTTCACCCCCTGGAAACCCGCCACGACGACCACCTTGCCCTCGCCAAGGGACCTGCGCAACAGCTCGGTGCCCACGTTTGCGATGCGCGCCTTGGTGTGGGCCGAATCGGTCCGGATCTGCACCTGGTGTCCCGTCATGGACCGGGTCGGCACCCCCATGGAAATCAGGGTCATCGCGAGCAGCGCGATCGTGACCTGCTCGCCGGTGGCCAGTAGGACGTCCATCTCCCGCTCGTCGGGGAGGTCCGTGACCTGCTGGGCCAAGCGGAGCAAACCGTCCGTGGCGCCCGACATCGCCGAAACGACCACGACCACGTCGTGGCCTTCGGCCCTGTAGCGGGCGACCCGTCGAGCGACGTTCCCGATGCGCTCCACATCCTTTACCGAGGTGCCGCCGTACTTCTGGACGATCAGGGCCATGGTTCTCAGGACTCTCTCGCAGGGCGCCGCCCCGCCTTGTGGATGGAAAGCCCCATGGTGTCCTCGCCGGCTTCCAGGATCACCTCGCTGACCGTGGGGTGCACGTGGATGGTCGTGACGATGTCGCCGGGGGAGGCCTCCATGCGCATGGCCAGCGCCACCTCCCCGATGACGTCGGAAGCGTGGGCCCCGACGATCGACGCACCCAGGATACGGCCGGTCTCGGCGTGGGAGAGCAGCTTGATGAAGCCCTCGGGCTCGCCCATGCACAGAGCCTTGCCACTCGCGGCAAAGGAGAAACGGCCGGTCTTGTAGGGAACCTTTTGTTCCTTGAGCTCCGCTTCCTTCGCGCCCACCGCCGCCACCTCCGGCCCGGTGAAGATCGCGTAGGGGACGACGGAGTAGTCCATCCAGTACTTCTTGCCCAAAGCGTTGTGCACCGCCACCAGCGTCTCGCTGGTGGCCACGTGGGCCAGGAGGAACTGGCCGACCACGTCGCCCACGGCCCACACCCCCGGAACAGAGGTCTCCATCTCGTCATTCACCTGGACCCGGCCTGCCGAGTCCAGGGAGACGCCCGCGTCCTCCAGGCCGACCCCCTGGCTGTTGTAGGCCCTGCCCACGGCCACGACGGCGCAGTCGCAGGAGAGCTCGTCGCCCCCCTCGAGGGCGACCACGGCTCCGGCCCCACGGGCCTCGCCTCCCGCGACCCGGGCGCCAGTGCGGATCTCCACGCCCCGCGCCTCCAGGCTCTTGTGAACCACCCGGGCCACGTCCTTGTCCTCGGTGGCCAGGATCCGGTCCAGGAGCTCCACCACCGTGACCCGGGTGCCGAAGGCGGAGAAGATGTGCGCCACCTCGCACCCGATCACCCCACCTCCGACGATCACCATCCGCCGGGGCAGCTCCTGGACATCCCAGATCTGATCGCTGGTGACGATCTTCGCGCCGTCGACCGGGAGGGCGGAGACCTCGGCGGGTCGCGACCCGGTTGCCACGATCACGTTCCGGCCCTTCACCACCAACTTGGAGCCGTCGGGAGCCGTCACCTGGATCGTGTCCGGCGCCACCAGGACCCCTCGGCCCTTGACCACCTGGACCCCGTAGCCCTTGAGGAGCGTCTCGACACCTCCCACCAACTGCCGGACCACCCCATCCTTTCGCGCGACGCAGGCGGCCAGGTCGAAGTCCTGGACGCTGGCCCGGATCCCAAACTCGGCACCCCGGGCCAGGGCCCGCATGTGCCTCGCGCTCTCGAAGAAGGCCTTCGAAGGGATACACCCCCGGTTGAGGCAGGTGCCCCCGAGCTCCCCCTCCTCGATGAGGCAGACGTTCGCGCCGAGTTGTCCCCCCCGGATGGCCCCCACGTACCCTGCAGGGCCTCCCCCCAGGATCGCCACATCGTAGGTCATACGCTCTCCTCCCTCGCTCCCTAGTCCTGCACGACTGCCTCCAGCGCCGCGGACAGTGCCTGCCCCGCAAGCCCTTCGGCCTCGATCTCCAGGATCCGCTCCCCGGTTCCCCCCCAATGAAACCGCACCGACACGCGTTGCTCGGGCAAATCCTGGAGCAAGAGATCCGGCCATTCTATCACGCACGCGTCGGGTCCGTGTAGGGCCTCCTCCAGGCCCAGTTGTTCCAGGTCTGCGGCGTCGGAGAGCCGGTAGAGGTCCAGGTGGTGGAGCCTCAGGCGTCGCCCCTGGTAGACGTTGTGGATCGCAAAGGTGGGGCTGGTGACGTACTGCCACTGGCGGACTCCCAGCCCCCTGGCGATTCCCTTGGTAAGAAGGGTCTTACCCGCACCCAGCGGCCCATGGAGGGCGATGACCAACCCGGGGGACGCGGCCCGCCCGATGGCGTCGCCCACGGCCAGGGTGACCTCGGGCGATGGACAGTAGACCTCCCTCTTCAAGAAGGCGCCATGGTACGAATCACGTCATGCTTTCCGATCACCCCGGCGAGCGTCCCTTCGGCCGAGAGAACGGGCAGGGTGTGTATGCCCTTCTCGCCCATGATCGTCGCGATCTCCTCGACGGTGGCGTCCTCGCCCACGGTGACCGGCTCCCGGCTCATGATCTCTCCGACGGTGGTGGCGGCCATGCGCCGCATCTCCTCCTCGAGTCTCTTGGAGCTGCCGAGGACCACCACCGCGTCGAAGATCGCTGCCACCGTGGGAATATGCAGCCGCTGGTTCTGGTGAATCAGGTCCGTCTCGGTCACCAACCCCACCAGGTTCCCGGCAGCGTCGAGCACGGGAAAACCGCCGACCCGGTGCCGGTCGAAGGCGCGCGCCAGCTCCTGCAGGGGGAGGTCCTCCCGGACGGTGTGGACGTTCCGGGTCATGATCTCTCGGGCCGTCTTCATGGAGACTCCTCCAGTTGGGGCGGTTGGGACGGGTCCAGAAGCTGCAGCAGGGCTCGGGGGAGAGCGGCCAGGAGATCCGAGGCGATGATGCCTTCCTCCCCCAGGGCCTCGGAGGCCAGGTCGCCCGCCAAGGCGTGGGCGTAAGCCGCCAGACGGCACGCTGCGCCGAGCTGGAGCCCCCGGGCCAGAAACGCCCCGAGAACCCCAGAAAGCACGTCCCCCGCCCCGGCCGTGGCCATTCCGGGGTTGCCCACGGGGACGAGGTGCGCTGGGTCCCCCGCCGCCCCGACCAGGGTACCGGCCCCCTTCAGGACCACAGGGCACCCGTACCGGTCACACAGGGCTACCAGGGCCGCCACCCGGTCGGCTTGCACCGCCCCTGCCGACACCCCCAGGAGTCGGCCGGCTTCCCCGGGGTGGGGGGTGAGCACCGCAGACCTTCGTCTCGCCGCCCACACGCCGGGCTCGCGGGCCACCAGATTCAGGGCGTCGGCGTCCAGGACAGCGGGGGGGCCCTCCTGTCCCAGGAGCCGAGCCAGAAACTCCCCGGTCCCGGGTGCGGTGCCCATGCCGGGACCGACCACCACGGCGTCGGCCCGCCCCAGGACTTCGTCTGCCCCCTCCCAGAGCGCCGGACCCCACTGCTCCTCTCTTCCCTACCCCGTCTTCGCCAGGTCGAGGCGCCCCGCCCAGCGGTGCAGCAGCACCGCACGCAGCGCCCGCGACTCCTCGGACGACAGC
>CAZYJP010000141.1:1036-6174 GCA_964647795.1 uncultured Thermodesulfobacteriota bacterium | reverse complement strand
CAGGAGCACCACGGCAGCCGCCCGCTCCAGTCCGCCCGCCCCGACCAGAGTCAGGAAGAGGGCGCCGAGGGCCGGCAGCGCCAGGTTCTTGATCCCGACCACGGCGGCCACCGGGAGGGGGTGGCGCAGCGTCTCGAGGCTCAACCCGGCGCCGATGAGGAGAAGCGCCAGAGGAAGGCCCATGCTCCCCAGGATCCGCAGGGTCTCGGTCGCGAGCCCCGGCAAGGGGAGCCGGAGCCAGCTCCAGGCGAGGCCCATGAGGCTCGCCAGGATTACGGGTTGGAACACCACCCGGCGGCCCAGCGCCCACGCGCTGGGCGCCCCTCGGCCGTACCGGGTCAGGGCGATCACGGAGAGCCCGTTATTGAGCAGCATGAAGAATGCCGCGAAGACCCCGGCCACCTGGAGTCCGCGATCCCCGAGGCCGTAGTAGGCCACCGCGAGGCCGATGTACCCAAGGTTGGAGTGGATCGAGGCCTGCGCGAAGGTGGCCCGGCTCCCGCCCGAGAGGCCGAGTACGCGGGAGAGCACGAGCGCGCCGACCCAGCAGAGCACCGTGGCCCCCAGGGCCGCGGTGATCCAGTCGGGGCGGAAGACCTCGCGAAAGGGGGCGGCAGCCACCGTGAGGAAGATCAGGGCCGGCACCGCGAGGTAGTATGCCAGCCGGTTGGCCGGGTCCTGGAAGGTGTTGGGGAGCAGGCCCAGCCGCCGCCCTGCCAGTCCCAGCAGGATCACCATGAACACGGGGAGGACCCGCAGCAGGGGCTCCACGCAGCTCTCCTCCGGCGGCCCGGAATCGGGGCGGGTGAGGGGGAACGGGAAGGGCCGACAGTCTACGGACCCGTCAGCGGGCCTGTCAAAGCGCCCCGGCGCCCCGGAACGCACCGACCGTCCGAAAAGAGACGGCTCGAGGGGCGAGCCTTCTCTCCTTCGCAGAATCCGGGGTCTCTCGAGTCGATTCTGGAGCGGTCTTGGGTTCGTCGATCGGCACCGGCTCCGGAAGGCTCTGGCGGTTCCGCCGATCCGGAACGCGGCGCCGCTGCGGGGCTCCCCGGCCCCCTTGCCCCGGAGGTACTCGGCCCAGGGCGCGAGGAGCTCGTCCCCGAAGACCACCGCGCGGCCTCCCCCTCCCGAAAGGCGGAGTCCCGGGCCGGAACCAGCCGATATTTTGCATTGCAGCAATTCCGCGCGGCAGTGTATGATTTCGTTGGGGGTCACCCATTCGGCAGGAGGCACAGCGCATGTATGCTCCCCTTTTGCGTGCCGCGGCGACGGCCTGGCTGGGTTTCTTCGAACTGTTCCTGTCCCCGTTGCGCATCCTCGCGGCTCCCGCGCCGGTGAGCGAGGCGGAGGCACAGGAGCTTCAGCAGGAAGTCTGGAGGGAGCTGGCCGAGGCTCGGCGCGGTCCGCCGATCGCCGAACCCATCTTCACGGACGAGCTGGTCGCCCGCGCTAAGGCCCGTCCAGAAATCACTGATCCAGTTGCGGCGTCGGTGCATCCCGCCTGACTGCGTTGCTCGTCGATTACCTACCACAGCGGGTATGCGCCCTCCTCGCGCCTTGTCAGCCGGGCGCCTCGCCACCGCTCTTTGGACCACGTATTCCTGGACGGAACCTAGGGTGCAGTAGCGTTCTCCTGCCGCTCCGGTTCTCAGGTGCCAAGGCCCGGCCCGCGGCGCAGGAGGGCCAGTGCCTCCAGGTGCGCCGTCTGGGGGAACATATCGGCCGCGCGCACCCATTCCAGGCGGTAGCCGAAAGCGAAGAGGGCCTTGAGGTCTCGCGCCAGGGTGGGGGGCGCACACGACACGTAGAGGATTCGCTCCGGACAGAGGCGGGTGAGTCCGTCGATCGCCTCCGCCATCCCCTCCCGAGGCGGGTCCAGCAGGGCAAAGGTGGGCCGGAAGCCCTCGGAGGCGAGCCGAATCAGCCCCTCCGCAGCGGGCTGCGCCAGGATCCTCACGTTCGGGAGACCGTTCGCTTGCACGTTGGCCCGGGCATCGCGGGCCGCGGGGGGGTATCCCTCGACTCCCACCACCGCCGCCGCCCGGAGCGCGAGAGGCAACGTGAAGTTGCCGGCTCCGCAGTACAGGTCCAGGGCGAGGCGTCCCGCGTAATGGTCGGCTAGGGAAATTGCCTGGTCCACCAGGGCCTGGTTGACGGCCGGATTGGCCTGGACGAACCCCCCGGGGGTTACCCCGATCGCCAATTCCCGCCCTTCGGCCCGCACCCGGAAGGGCATGGGGCCGGCCGCTCCCACCAAGGGCGAGAGGGTGTGCTTTCGGCCCATCTGGAGAGAGGTGCCCGTCACCGACGCGTCTCTTGCGAAGCCCTCGAGGGACGTCCTCTCCCCCGGCGTCGGGGGGCGCAGCATGTGGAACACGGTCCACAGCCCGCCCCCGCCGTCCACCTGCAGGTCCACCTGCGGCAGTGCGGCCCGGGCTGCGGGAAAGCTCGGCAGGAAGCGGCGCAACCGGGCGAGGAAGGCCTGGATTGCCGGATGGGCGATGGGACACCGCTCGACGGCGACCAAGCGGTGGGAGCCTTGGGCGAAGTACCCGACCTGCACGGAATCCCCGATCGCTCGGACTTTGAGGCCGACCCGGTTGCGGTACCCCCACTCCTGCGGTGACCCAATCGGCGGCAGAAACCGGTCCTCGCGGCCCCGGTCCAGGCCGAGGCGCCCCTTGAGGAAGCCCTCGAAGCTACCCACCTTCGCCGCGAGCTGCTCGGGGTACGGGAGGTGCTGCCACTGACACCCGCCGCACGGGCCGAAGTGGGGGCAGGGCGGCTCCCTCCGCAGCGGGGACCCCTCGAGGATTCTCACCGTTCGGGCCTCGGCATACCGGGGCTTTTCCCGGACGACTGCGACCTCCACCAGATCCCCGGGGGCGGTCAGGGGCACGAAGATGACCTTTCCCTCGAGGTGTCCCATGCCCATCCCCCGGTCGGCCGCGGCGACGATCCGCACGGTTGCGGTCCGGTTGGGCTCAGGGGGGATCATGGCAGCCGGCATTCCTTCTCGGGTTGGGGAAGCCAGGGTAGCAGCCGGGCGGGCCACCGGTCCACGGGCAAGACACCCCCGGCCGCCGCGGTTTGTGCTTCTGGTTGCGGCTCATGGGCGGTTCCTGTACCCTCATGCCCTCCCATACCCCAACCCCAGGAGTTCCCCGATGAACGTCAGGTTGAAGACCCTCGCGGCCCTTGCCGCGACGGCAGCATTTGGGCTGGTTGCGCCTGCCTGTGCTCAGGACAAGGCGGAAAAGCAGGTGGCACAGGAGCCTGCGGTGCAGGAAAAGGCTGAGGCCGCCGCCCCCGCGGCACTGGACCCCGAGGCCCCCGTGGTCGTGGTGAACGGACAGGTGGTGAGCCGGGCGGAGTACGATCGGGCCCTGCGGGCGTACATACGCAATTACGCCCAGATGACGGGCGGGGGGCCGGGGGGGCAGATCGAACCCAGCGAACAGATGAAGGCGGACGTCCTGGAGCAGTTGGTGGACCGGGAACTGCTCTACCAGGAGAGCCGCAAGTTCCCGGCGGAGAACGCGGCGGAGCAGGCTGCTGACGAGCTCGAGAACATCCGAGGCCGTTTCCCGGACGGCGAGACCTTCCGGCAGGCGTTGGCTTCCGATCAACTCACGGAGGAGGCGCTCAAGGATCTGATCAGCCGGCAGATCTCCGTGCGGCACTACGTCGAGACCGAGATCGCCCCCAAGGTTTCGGTCTCGGAGGAGGCGATCGGCCAGTTTTACAAGGAGAACGAGGAGAAGTTCGCGACCCCGGAGCAGGTTCGCGGCAGTCACATCCTGATCCGGGTCGACGCGGACGCGGGGCCCGAGCAGAAGGAGGCTGCCCGCCAGAAGGCCCAGGACCTCCAGGTACGGTCCGTCCAGGGAGAGGACTTCGCGGCCCTGGCCTCCGAGTTCTCGGAGGACCCGGGCTCCCGGGAGAGCGGAGGAGACCTGGGTTTCTTCACGCGGGACCAGATGGTGGCGCCCTTCTCCGACGCCGCCTTCGCGTTGGAACCCGGGCAGGTCAGCGGAGTGGTCGAAACCCGGTTTGGCTTTCACGTGATCAAACTGGCGGAGCGGCGGGAGGGTTCGACGCAAAAACTCGAGGACGTCAAGGATCAGCTCGAGGCGTACCTGAGTTCCCGTGCGCTCGACGAGGCCGTTCAGGGCCGCCTGGGGGAGCTCAAGGCCGCAGCCTCGATCGAGGTGCTGGCTCCCAGCCTGTAGAGAGGCTGGGCCGCGCGAGCCCGGCCCAGGAAACGCCGAGAGGGCGGCCGCAAGGCCGCCCTCTCGGCGTGTGAACCTCGTACTCGATTACTTCAACGAGTCCTTGAGAGCCTTGCCGGCGGTGAACCGGGGAGTCTTGCTGGCGGGGATATTGATCTCCTTGCCGGTCTGGGGATTGCGACCCTTGCGCGCCTTGCGGTGCGAGACCGCGAAGGTGCCGAACCCCGTGATGGCCACTTTGTCGCCCTTCGCCAGGGTGGTCTCGGTGGCCGCGATCATGGCATCGAGGAGGGCTTCCGCCTCCTTGACCTTCACGCCCGCCTTGGTCGCGATCTCCTGGATCAGTTCCGCCTTGTTCATGGACATCCTCCTGGTAGGTGGTACGGAGAAGAGGCCTCGCCCGCAGAGTTCGGCGCACTCTACCCCGATTGCCGGTGGTTGACAAGGGACCTGCTTCGGGAAAAGACCAGAAAACCGGGCTTAGCGGCCCGGCAGGTCACTCGCCGGCGAGGAGCGCTTCGGGCACTCCCTGCCGGGAGAGCTCCTCGCGGAGGAGCTCCCGAACCGGGTGCACGTCGGGTGACGCGAGCAGCCGCGGCGCCAGCAGGCGGAGCGGGCCCGCGTCCGCGACCTGGAGGCACCTTCGAATCCGCGGCAGGCCTCCCGGGTTGACCGAGAGCTCTTCCACGCCGACCGCGAGGAGTGCGGCGGCGCCGAGAACCCGGCTCGCCATCTCGCCGCAGACGCCCAGGGGCCGACCCGCTGCGCGCACCCCCTCCACCGCGCGACCGATCACCTCCAGGACGGTGGGTGCAGGGGCTCATAGAGGTGCGCGACCCGGCGGTTGGCCCGGTCCACGGCCAGCAGGTACTGGGCCAGGTCGTTGGTGCCGATGGAAAAGAA
>CAZYJP010000141.1:0-1026 GCA_964647795.1 uncultured Thermodesulfobacteriota bacterium | reverse complement strand
CCGCCCAGGGAGCCAGCCGGTCCACGGCCAGGGCCGCCGAGGGCACCTCGATCATGGCTCCGATCGGCACGGCGGCCACGGCGATCCCCCGTTGGCCCAGAGCGGACCGCTCCTCGTCCACGATCGCCCGGGCCCGACGGAGCTCCCCGACGGTCGAGATCATGGGGAAGACGATCCGCACCGGACCGAGAAGGCTCGCGCGCAAAAGCGCCCGGACCTGGATGCGGAAGGGCTCCTCCATCTCCAGGCTCACCCGGATGGAACGCCAGCCCCGGTGGGGGTTCTCCTCCCGGGGAAGGGACAGGTACGGCAGGGTCTTGTCACCCCCCACGTCCAGGGTGCGCAGGGTGGCCGGGCGCCCCCCGAGGGCGGCGACGATCTTGCCGTAGATTTCCAGTTGCTCCTCTTCGTCCGGAAAGCTCGAGCGGATCAGGAAGGGGAACTCGGTTCGGTAGAGGCCCACCCCTTCCCCCCCGGCGTCCAGGATTTTGGAGAGGTCGGAGAGGAGGGCGGCGTTGCCGAGGAGCCGGATCGGGAGGCCGTCGCGGGTTACCGCGGGCTCGCCGAGGTGGGAGCGGATCTCCTGGTCGAGCCGGCGGGTGTCGTCGCGCAGAGGATGAGTTTGTGGCTCTCGGTGGGCACGCGGATCTCCCGTGTCTCCGTTCAGGGGACGGCGTCGTCCCGGAAGGGGTCCAGGAGGCGGCGCAGCGCCGCGAGGGCCACGGGCATCCGGCACCCGTACCAGGTGACCCACTCGCCCGGGCAAAGGAGTGCCGCCGCGCCGGGAACCTCCCTCTCCAGCTCCCGGGCGTCCCCCTCGCCGAAGGCGTACGGCTCCGACGGGAGCAGGATCACCCGGGGGAGGGCCGCCGCCAGGTCCCCCCCCGACACTTCGGGGTATCTTCCCGGCCGGTGGGCAAAGGCGTTCTCCGCACCGGCCCCGTTCAGGATCGCGGAGGTGAGGGTGTCGGGCGTGGCCGTGAGATAGGGGTCCTTCCAGACGAGGCACGCCGTGGGGACCGGAGG
>CAZYJP010000140.1:0-6198 GCA_964647795.1 uncultured Thermodesulfobacteriota bacterium | reverse complement strand
GCAAGCCCCGTCGGGCCCGCTCCCGGCCGGACCGGCCGAAAGCAACTTCCTATCACCTCACCTTTGCGCGCCCTGTTGGCAGCCGAGGATGACATCGTCGTGGTCGGGGAAGCCGAGACGGGCCGCGCGGCCTTGCAACTCCGCCAAGAAACTCGTGCCCGCCGTGGTCATCATGGACATTGCCATGCCGCTGCTCAATGGCCGGGAAGCCACCCGCAAATCACCCAGGAGGTGCGGGGCGTCAAAGTTCTGGTGCTCTCCTCCTACCACGAGGCCGAGTACGTGCGGGGACTGATCGAAGCCGGCGCGTCGGGCTACGTGCTCAAACAATCGGTGGCAGGGGATCTGATCAAAGCCGTCCGGGAAACCAAGAAAGGGAACGCGTACTTCAGCCCCGCCATTTCCAAACGCGTTCTCGACCAATGCCGCGAGGTCATCCGCAAAGGCGGATCGGCCAGCCGCCCCACGGGTTTGCTGCGGCCCCGCGAGGCCGAAGTGCTCCGCCTGATTGCCGAAGGGGCTTCGACCAAACAGATCGCCGCCGAGTTGCTCATCAGCGCCAAGACCGTGGAGAAACGCCGTTATCAGATGATGGAGAAGCTGGACATCCACCACATCGCCGGGCTGACCCGCTACGCGATTTCCAAAGGCGTCGTTGAAACTCCAGGCCCGGTGGGTGCGGGTTGACCGACCTATACGAGGCGAATTACGGCTCATCGCGCTGGTTCTCCGTAAATCATTTGGGAAAAGTTTACGCGCGTTAATTCGCGCCCCGCCGCGTCCGTTTCGCTTGATACCATTTCATCAACGGCGTGACGGAAATGCCGTGAAGTACAATGGACACCCCGATCACCCACAAGGTTACCGAAATCAGCCGCCCGGCCAGGTCAGGCTCGACGCCATAGCCGATGCCGTACATCAGATAGTAAAGGGAGCCGATGCCGCGAATCCCAAACCAGGCCAGGAGCGAACCGTGCGGGCGCGAAATTCCCAGTCCCGCCAGGCCGATCACCACGGCCACGGGCCGGATCACGAGCAACAACACTGGGACGAACCAAAGGTCGGCGAGGTTGAGAAATTCCGGCGCGAGCATGATGCCGATGACGAGCACCAGCCCCACTTCGAGAATCCGCTCCAATTGCTCATTGAAGGCGAGCACGGATTCGGTTAAATGCGCCGGCGCAGTTTGGGGATGAGTTTCAGCATCGTCTTGGGGAGGCGCAGCAGGGTCCTTGGTTGTCTCCGAACCAGTGTGATTTCGCTCGATCATGCGCAAAGCCAGGCCGGCGGCGAACACCGCCAGAAAACCGTACGTGTGGACCATGAGCGCGGCGCCGTAGGCCAGGCCGATCAATCCCAGCGTGACAAATTCTTCCCGGCCCTGCCCGGCTTTGTGTTGGTGTCGCAGGTAAAGCATGCTCCGCCCCACGGCCATTCCGAGCAGCGTGCCAATCGCTAAACCACCGCCAATCGCCCAGAGCACGTCCACGGCCAGCCAACGCCAGCCCCAGCCGCCCAATTCGTGCAGCCCCAGCAGACCCACGCCGAGCATCACGAAGGGAAACGCCGTGCCATCGTTCAATCCGGCTTCCCCCGTGAGATTGAAGCGCAGCCGGCTCCGGTCGGTGGCGCTCTCGAGTTGCACGTCGGACGCCAGCACCGGATCGGTCGGGGCGAGCACCGCCCCGAGCAGCACGGCAGCACCGGGCGGCAAACCCAAGCCAAACACGCCGACCAGCGCGATCAGACCCACGGTCACGGACATGGAGACGAAGGCGAGTCGAACGGGGACCTTCCATTTGCCGTCCTGAAAGGGTGCGCGCAGTTTCAGCCCGGCCGTGAAGAGCGAGACGATCACGACGAATTCCGCGGCCCGCTCCAGGAGTTCGAGGTGGTGGACGGGATGGATCGAAGCGATCCCGAACCCCAGCGGCCCGAGCACCAGGCCGGTTATCAGATAGAGCATCGTCGTGGTCAAGGGCCATTGCTTGACCGCCGACGCCGTCAGCGCGATCAACACAAGCAGCGCGCCAAAAATTAAGTACCAGAACTCGAATTTCATGCCGCCATCCGTCCGCCCGCAGAACATTCCAGATAAAACAAGGGTTACAAGCGAAAGCCGGATCGGCCATTGCCGCGTCCCCTTGTCACTGGCGAACCTTTCGGCCCGTTTCGAAGCGGCTCAACTCTTGAGCCCTTCAATGCACAAAAAAGCGGGCTTCGGGAGCGCTTGAGCGCCCTGTGCCGGTGTGCCGTGGAGAGCCTCCAGAGCTACCTTCGGACGCTCCTCGGGCTTTCCGATGGCACCGTGGGGGTGATCGCCGTGATCCACACCTTCGGCGACTACGCGCGCTTCCATCCCCACCTCCACCTAGTAGCCGCCGACGGACTGTTTCGCAAGAGCGGCGTCTTCCACGTGGCACCGCGGGCGTCCACCCAACCGCTGGAGGACCTCTTCCGGGCGCGGGTACTGAAGCTGCTGCGTAAGGAGGGCAAGATCGACGATCGGCAGATCCGCGCCCTGCTCGGCTGGAAGCACAGCGGCTTTGGCGCCTGGCGCGGCGAGCCCATCTCGCGGCACGACCGGCGGGCTCAGGAGAACCTCGCCCAGCACGTGATGCGAAACCCCTTCAGCGTGGAGAAGATGACCTACGTGGCGGAGACCGGCACGGTGTTCTACCGCTCCGGGATGAGCCACGGGAAGCACAAGAAGAACTTCGAAGTGTTCGACGCCCCGGCGTTCATCGCCGCCGTGACCCAGCACATCCCGCCCAAGGGCTTCCAGATGGTCCGCTACTACGGCTGGTACTCCAACCGGGCGCGCGGTGAACGCAAGAAGGTGGGCCTGACGAAGCCGGGCGCCGAGATCGAGGAGGGCCAGAAGGGCACGGTGCTCGACGTCGCCGACCACCGGCCGCCGCGGGTGCCGTCCAAGACCTGGCGTCAGCTCATCCAGAAGGTCTGGGAGGTGGACCCGCTCGTGTGCCCGCGCTGCGGCGGCGAGATGAAGATCATCGCCCTGATCGAAGAGCCCGCTGTGGTCGAGCGCATCCTCAAGCACCTGGAGCTCTGGCGGGAACCCGCGGCTCGGCGTGGCGACCGGCGCGGAACCACGCCGTACGACGCGGCCGAGGCGCCGCCGGAGCTCTGCTATGAGCCGGTCGACGACGGCTGGCCGGCCTACGAAGAGCCCACGTACACCCTCCACTAACCCGCCCCACGAGTGGCGCCCAGGCCCCAGTCCGTCCCCGAACCGGGGCGGAGACGGGTGCACGACCCGTTTCTGGCTGCTTTGTCCTCCCTGATTCGCTTGACCCGCCCCGCCGCCCCGTGCTACCGAGGCCACACAGGGTGGACACCGGGGGCACCCACAGCCCCGCAAGCCCCGTCGGGCCCGCTCCCGGCCGGACCGGCCGAAAGCAACTTCCTATCAGCTATCAGCTATCAGCCCGTTGAGTCCCACCAGCCGGAACCGGCGGGGCGTCAATAAGACCGACTGGATTCCCGTCGATCGCGCCACGTACGACTCCTGCCTCGACCGCCGCGACTACCGTACCTGAGCCTTCCACCCCTCCCCCCGGGTCAGATCGCTCTCGATTCCCAGACAACCAGAGCTCCGGCACCGCCGCCAGACCACGACCGAGATCTACCTCGAAGGCAACTACAGCGATACCAAGGACGCCCTAGCCCTCCTCGAAATGAGGAACGTCGAGATCCTCTCAGCCCAAAAAAGCACGCAAAAAGAAACAAGGGGCTAGCGCTGATACGCTAACCCCTTGATCCTGCTTGGCGTCCCCAGGGGGATTTGAACCCCCGTCGCCGGCGTGAAAGGCCGGTGTCCTGGGCCGGGCTAGACGATGGGGACGAGAGGGGGACATCGGGTCGGCAAGGGCCTTTGATGGCTCCCTGGACCACAGAAGGGCGCATAAATACCACGCTGGGCGGCGCTGCGCAACCCGGAATTCGGGCCGTGTCGGGATTCGGGCCGGAGTTTCGGAGCGGGTGGGGCCGCCGACACCCAGGAACTCGGAACCGTGAGGACACGCTGAAGGTCTCCGGAGGTGGAGGCGGCTTGCACTCTTGCGTCAGGACCTGGCGCTACTCCCTCTTCCTTCCCAGCACGCCGGCGCGCAGCCCGACGCGAACCGCCCGTTTCGCTTCTTCGAGCGAACGGTACGGCCCGACCTCACCCCCCGTGGGCATGTGGATGATGTACATCTCGTCGAGGCCTTCGATGTAACCCACGTACGCCCCGTCCAAGGAAATGCGGACCTTCTTGTAACTCACCCCGTGCGGGCGTGGGACTGTCTCCGATTGGAAATCCAACCGCATGGGTTCGACTCCCGTAATCCCCGAGAGGGTCAGGAGCTCCGCATCCGTGAGGCCGACCCGCGGCTCCGGAGGCGTGGGGCGGACGGATAATCGACACCCATATTCCGCCCGGCTTGGGGAATCCGGTCAGGGTAGCCGCGAGGAGCAGGGTACATCAGACCTCCGAGGGCACAAGGAGCCGCACCGTGTCCGCCGCCTGCGGCTCCCGGGGCCTCGTGGGCGCTCAACCAACGGAGTACAGGGTAGCCGAACGTTCCCAGCCCCCCGGAAGGAGGTTATCCGACCACGTCTTTCAGAAGGGTTGTGGATAAGATCGGAAACCCCTGCCCGGGCTAGAGATATGACGGCACGCCGGGGAGATGACGATTCTGAAACCGTTGCCCGAAGAGGGTCTGGCGAGCGCTGCACAGGTTTTCAGCGTTTTGGGCCGAGGGCGGGTCGGTGCCCCTGCCCGAGGACTTTCCACAGGGTTGTCCACACCCTCCTATGGATATCCGATCGGATACCGGCTCGGCACCGGGCGCTTGACTCCCCGGGTTCCCGCTCTAACCTGACCTGAAGGAGCATTCACCCATACCGAGTTGGGGAGACGGCCCATGAACCGGATCGTCGGAGGCCTTGCCGCCGTGCTCGTCGTTGCCGGGGCCTTGGGTTGCGGAGGCAGCGGCGGGGGGCCGGCCGCCTCTCCCCAGGAACCAGCGCCTCCCGCCCAGGACCCGGAGCCACCATCCGGAGACCCGGACCCTCCGCCCCTGGGAGGCCTGGCCCTGTCCTTTACGCCGGTCGCCTCGGGCCTTGCCGCCCCCACGGTCATCGGCCACGCCGGCGACGGGAGCGACCGGCTCTTCGTCGCCGAGCAACCAGGGCGGGTGCGGATCCTGACGGATGGGGCGCTGCTCCCGACCTCCTTTCTCGACATCTCCGGTCGTCTCGTGAGCGGGGGAGAGCGAGGTCTTCTCGGGCTTGCGTTTCCCCCGGGCTTCGCGGAGAAACGCTACTTCTATGTCAACTGCACCCGAGCCGGGGATGGCGCAACAGTCCTGGGTCGGTTCCACGTCTCCCCGGCGGACCCCAACGCCGCACTGCCGGACAGCGAGGAGGTGCTCTTGACCGTCGAGCAGCCCTTCGCCAACCACAACGGCGGTCAGCTCGCCTTCGGCCCCGACGGCTTCCTCTACGTCGCGCTCGGCGACGGGGGGAGCGGGGGCGACCCGCAGGGGAACGGCCAGAACCTGGAGACCCTTCTGGGGACTCTCCTGCGCATCGACGTGGAGGCCGGCGAGGCTCCCTACCGGATCCCGGACGACAACCCCTTCGTTTCCGACCCGGAGGCCCGGCCGGAGATCTGGGCCAGCGGCCTGAGAAACCCCTGGCGCTTCTCCTTCGACCGGGTGACCGGGGACCTCTACCTCGGGGACGTGGGCCAGGGAAGCTGGGAGGAGGTCAATTTCCAGCCGGTCGGGGCCCCCGGCGGCGCCGACTACGGGTGGAACATCCTGGAGGGGGATGCGTGCTTCCTTCCGGCGGTCGGCTGCGAACCTCCGCCCCGGTATTCCCCGCCCATCCACGTCTATGGCCATGGTCCGGAATGTTCGGTGTCGGGCGGCTACGTCTACCGAGGGCCGGGCAACCCGGAGATGCAGGGGCGCTACTTCTACGGGGACTACTGCAGCGGCCGGGTCTGGGGCCTCCGCCGGGCCGGGAACGCCTGGGAGAACGCTCTCGTCGCCGAGACGGGTTTCCGCATCTCCACGTTTGGAGAGGACGAGGCCGGGCGCCTGTACGTGGCCGACCACGGCGGGGGCGCCGTGTACCGCATCGACGCCCCCTGACGGGCTCGGAGCGTGCCTCCCGGAAAGCCGCTCC
>CAZYJP010000139.1:0-6209 GCA_964647795.1 uncultured Thermodesulfobacteriota bacterium | reverse complement strand
GCGGCGGCAGCGGCCAACACCTCCGCTACCGCCCTTTGCCGCTGGGCGGGGTCCCGCACGACCCCCCCCTTGCCGACCTCGCCCCTGCCCACCTCGAACTGAGGTTTCACCAGGGCCACCACCTCTCCCCCGGGCCCGAGGAGCTCGCGGATTCTCGGGAGCACGAGCCGCAGGGAAATGAACGAGGCGTCGGCCACCACGAGTTGGGCCGGCTCCGGGATCTGGTGCCTCCCCAGGTGACGGACGTTGCACCGCTCCAGGCTGACCACCCGGGGATCCGTTCGAAGCTTCCACGCCAGCTGCCCGTAACCCACGTCCACAGCATAGACCCGGCGCGCCTTCCGCTGGAGCAGACAGTCGGTGAACCCCCCGGTGCTCGCGCCTACGTCCACGCAGACCCTGTCCGAAGGGTCGATGCGGAAGGCTTCGAGGGCTGCCTGGAGTTTCAGGCCTCCTCGGCTCACGTAGGGGTTGGGCTCTCCCTTGAGCCGCACTGCGGCCGCGGGATCGACCCTCTGCCCGGGCTTCCCGGCCCTGTGTTCCCCCACCACCACAGCACCCGCGAGGACGAGGGCCCGAGCCTTCTCGCGGCTGGGGGCCAACCCGCGCTCTACGAGGAGCTGGTCGAGGCGAACCCCTTTCATCCTCCCCCTGGAGGCAGCCCGGCCGTCTCTCGGATCGCGCGGGTCACACCTGCGGCGTCCAGTCCCAACGCCCGGCGGAGCTCGCTCTGGCTCCCGTGTTCCACGAACCGATCCGGCAGACCCAGGAGCCGCACTCTCTCGGGAAGGGTTCCGGCTTCGGCCAGGCACTCCAGCACGGCGGAGCCAAAGCCCCCTGCCACGGCGTTGTCTTCCAGCGTCACCAAGCCCCGCGCCCCCCGGGCCAGCTCCGTGAGCGTGTCGCGGTCCAGCGGTTTCACATATCGGGCATCGAAGACGGTAGCTTGAATCCCCTCGGTGGCCGCCTGCTCGGCACCCCTCCGAGCCGCCTCCAGGACGGTGCCCGCGGTCACCACCAGGATCCCGGCCGGGCATTGCCCCCCCAGCACCACCCGACCCCTTCCGTGGGGCAGAACCCGGGGCTCCGGCGCGAGGTTCGCCCCCGGGCCGCACCCCCTGGGGTAGCGCAAGGCGACTGGGCTTCCCAGGCTCACCGCCGTGGCGAGGGCGTGCTGGAGCTCGTCCTCGTCGGAGGGGGCGAGGACCGTCAACTCCGGGACGTGGCGGAGATAGGAGAGGTCGAAGGCACCATGGTGCGTGGGGCCGTCTGCCCCAACCAGGCCGGCTCGGTCCAGAGCGAAGACCACGGGAAGTTTCTGCAGGGCCACGTCGTGGACCAGCTGGTCGTAGGCCCTCTGGAGAAAGGTGGAGTAGATCGCCACCACGGGTACGTACCCCTCGGCCGCAAGTCCTGCAGCAAAGGTCACGGCGTGCTGCTCGGCGATACCGACGTCGAAGAACCGTTCCGGGAAGCGCTCCCGAAACAGGTCGAGTCCCGTGCCCTCCGGCATGGCCGCGGTGATCGCGACGATGCGCGGATTCCCCTCCGCGAGGCGGACCAGGGTGTCGCGGAACACCTCGGTGTAGCTCAACGCCGCCCCGCCGTCCTTCCCCGTGCACTGCCCGCCGCACGGGTCGAAGGGCCCCACCCCATGGAAGGCGGTGGGTTCCCTTTCCGCCGGGGCGAAACCCTTTCCCTTCTGCGTCACCACGTGGACCAGAACCGGCTTCTGGAACTTGCGCACGTTCTGGAAGGTGGTGACGAGGTGGCCGAGATTGTGGCCGTCGAGTGGCCCGACGTAGGTGAACCCCAACTCCTCGAAGAGCATCCCGGGAGAGAGGAACCCCTTTACGTGCTCCTCCACCCGCTTGACCAGCCGGGCCATCGTGCCCCCGAAGCTCGGGATGGAGCGCAGGAACTCGGTCACGTCCTTCCGGAAGCGGGAGTACAGTTCGCCGGTCAGGATCCGGGACAGATAGGAGGAGAGCGCCCCCACGTTCGAGGAGATGCTCATCTCGTTGTCGTTGAGCACCACGATCAGATCCCGGTCCAGGTGCCCGGCGTGATTGAGCCCCTCGAAGGCGAGCCCCGCAGTGAGGGAGCCGTCCCCGATGACACTGACCACCTTGTGGTGTCTTCCACTGAGATCCCGGGCTACCGCCATCCCCAGACCGGCGGAAATGGAGGTGGAAGAGTGCCCCGTGCCGAAGGCGTCGTGAGGGCTCTCGGTGCGCCTCGGGAACCCGGAAAGCCCCCCCCTCTGCCGGATGGAGCCGAAGGCGTCGCGCCGGCCGGTGAGGATCTTGTGGGCGTAGGATTGGTGGCCCACGTCCCAGACGATCCGATCCTCGGGAGACTGGAACACGGCGTGCAGGGCGATGGTGAGCTCCACCACTCCAAGGCTGGAGGCCAGGTGCCCCCCCACGGGGGAGAGCTTTTCCAGGATGAAGCTTCGCACTTCCTGGGCGAGCGCCTCCAACTCCTCCCGGGCCAAGCCGTGCAGGTCAGCCGGGCCTTCTACCCGGTTCAGGACGGGGTAGGCATCTGCCATGCTCAGTACCTGCGTTCCACAACGAAGCGTCCCAGGGCCCGGAGGGCTTCGCCGGCGCTCCCGAAGCGGTCCAGACAGGCCAGTCCCTCCTCCATGAGCTCCCGGGCCCGGCGCTTCGACTCCGACAAGCCGAGGAGGGCCGGGTAGGTTGCCTTCGCGAGACCTTGATCGCTTCCAGCCGGCTTGCCCAGGGTCTCGGTGGAGCCTTCGACGTCCAGGACGTCGTCGGCGATCTGAAAGGCCAAACCGATGCGTTCCGCGAAGCGGGTCAGCGCCCCCAGATCCGCCTCCCCCGCGCCCCCAGCCAGGGCCCCCACCACCGTCGAAGCCCGGATCAGGGCACCCGTCTTGTGGGTGTGGAGGAACTCAAGCGTCGGCAGGTCCACGGCCGTTCCCTCGCTCACGAGGTCCAGGGACTGCCCCCCCACCATTCCCCCGCTTCCGGCGGCCCGTGCGACCTCCTGGACCACCTGCGCGATCCGCTCGGCAGAGTGGGCTCGGACCACCTCAGGCCGGGTCAGGACGGCGAAGGCGTCGGTGAGAAGCCCGTCACCGGCGAGAATGGCGACCCCTTCCCCATACACCACGTGGTTCGTGGGTGCCCCCCGGCGCAAGTCGTCGTCGTCCATGGCCGGGAGATCGTCGTGGATCAGGCTGTAGGTGTGGATCATCTCCAAGGCGGCGGCGAACGGGATGGCGGCGTGGGCCGAGCCCCCCACCGCCTCGGCCGACCCGATGCAGAAGGCGGGTCGGATGCGCTTGCCACCGGCAAACAGGCTGTAGCGCATGGCTTCGAAGAGTGGCCGAGGAAACGTCTCCCCCCCGGGCAGCGCCCCCTCCAAATACTCCTCCACCCCGACCCGGCAGCGGTCCAGGAAGCCCGTAAGGTCGAAGCTCACGCCGGCTCCTCCACCCCGGGCACGAAGGGGTCGCTCCCCACGGTCCCATCGGGGCGGCGGCGCAGAACCTCCACCCGGCGCTCCGCCTCGTCCAGCCGTTGATGACACTCCCGGGCCAGGGTCACTCCTTCCTCGAAGGCCTGGATCGAGCGCTCCAAATCCAGCTCCTCGTCTTCCAGGGTCTTCACGAGGGTTTCCAGGCGGTCGAGGAGCTCCTCGAAACGCTTCACCGGCGGGTGCTTGGGCACGTGCGGCACCTCTCAGGGGCGGGAGGTCCGCCCCCGGCCTCGGGAGCGGGCGGAAAAGCAGGCATTATTGGGCTCGCTGGAGGGACCGTCAAGGGCCTTCCCCACCCACGGCCTCCCCCCCGGACACCCTCACGAGACTCGCGGGGTCCACACGAACCCCTGCGACGTACACGCCCCAGTGCAGGTGCGGTCCGGTCGAGCGCCCCGTGGAACCCACCCGGCCCAGGAGTGCCCCGGCAGGGACGGCCTGGCCCTCCACCACCGCCACGGAATCCAGGTGGAAGTGACCCGTAAAGAGCCCCAGCCCGTGGTCCAGGAACACCGTGTTCCCGGTGTAGAAGAAGTCCCCCACCAGGGTCACCACCCCTGCGGCCCCTGCCAGCACGGGTGCACCGCGGGGGGCGGCGATGTCCAATCCCGAGTGATAGCCCCTGGGCTGGTCGTTGAAGAAGCGCCTCACCCCGAAGGGACTGGAAACGGGGCCCTCCGCCGGGAATCGAAACGCGCCGGCCCACAGGCGGCGGGCCGTACGCGCGGCCAGCACCTCCCGGATTTGCGAGCCTTCCCGGGCTGCCCGCGCCTGGTCCTCGGGAGAGAGCGTCACCTGGGACTCTGGCACCGTGAGCCGTTGCTCGGGGTAGGTTCGGGCTTCCACCGTGACCGCTCGTACAGCGAGGGGTGGCTCCCCGCCGGCTGGGCCATGGATCCGAAGCTCCCGAGACCCCGTGCCGGCGTCCCGGTCGACAGCGGCCAGCCCCTCCCACGCGCCATCCGCTGGCCACAGAGGGAACCGGACGTGATCGAAGGACGCCTCGTAGGGTCCGCCGCCGGCGAGCTCCGGCACCCGGACCGCAAACACCTCGCCGGGACCGGGGTTGTCCGGGTCGATCTCGACCTTCGGACCCGCCCAGGCGGGGGCTGTCAGAAGCAGGAGGACCACCGCTGCGGCTCGCCTCACGGGCCCTCCCTCGGTGGCCCGGTCTCGGCCACAGCGGCCAGCAGGGCCGTCTCCAAAGCGGCGATCTCCCCGGGATCCGTCAGTTTCCCTCCCGCTATCCGTTCCACGTAAAAGGAGTCGGACACCTGCTCGATGTTGGTGGCGATCTTCGCCAAGCGGATGGTGAGTCCCCGTTCCGCGAAGGTCCGGGCCACGTCGTACAGGAGCCCGAGTCGGTCCGCCGCCTTGAGGTCCAGCACCGTGAAACGGCGCGACGCCCCGTTGTCGAGGGTTACCCGTGCTCGCAGGCGGGGCCGCGGCCGGCGCAGGCCCGGCGGCCTGCGAAGTTTCCGTCCCGCCACGTCCTCGAACGCCACCCCGCCCCGGAGAACAGCCTCCAGATCCCTCCGCCATCGGGTGAAGCGCTCCTCCTCCAGCACGCCGCCCAGGGAGCTCGAGAGGTGGAAGACGTCCAGAGCCCAACCGTCCTTCCGGGTGTTCAGCACCGCCGAGAGGATGTTGATGCCGTGGGCTGCGAGGAGGCCCGCCACGCAGGCGAAGAGCCCCGGCCGGTCGCGGGTGAGGAGGAGCACCTCGGTGTAGCCTTGCGTGTGTACGGTGCGCACCTCCACGGCCGGGTCCTCGTCTCTGCGGCCATAAAGGGAGAGGTGGCGCGCCAACGCCTCCACGGGATGGGACAACAGGTACTGCGGATGGTCGACACCCGCCAAGAAGGCCTCCGCTTCCTCGCCAGAGGCGATGCCATCTGCCGCCTTTCGGAGCCGGTCTTCGACGTCCCGGATCCTGTCGTCGGCGAGACCCCCGTCCATGGGCCCTGTCTCCAGGACCTGGAGTGCCTTGTCGTAGAGTTCCCCAAGCAGAAGATCCTTCCAACTGCTCCACGCGCCCGGGCCCACGGCTCGAATATCGGCCACGGTGAGGAGGTAGAGCATCTTCAGGGCCTCTGGGCTCTTGACCTTCCGGGCGAACTCCCGGACGAGATCGTCGTCGTGCAGGTCGCGACCCTGGGACGTGCGGGACAGGAGCAGGTGGTTCCCCACCAGGAAGACCAGATACGCCAGGTCCTCGGAGCCGAACCCCATGCGGTCCCCCACGGCCAGGGCAATCTCGGCGCCCCGCTCGGCGTGGTCGTGCCCCTCGCCCTTGCCCACGTCGTGGAGCAGCATCGCCAGATACAAGATGTCCTGACGCTTCACCTCCTGACTCAGACGGCTCAGGGTCGGGAACTCCTCGGCGTACTCCCCCCGGGCCATCCTGCGCAGTTCCTGGACCGCAAACAGACTGTGCACGTCGACAGGATAGGCGTGGTACAGGTCGCGCTGCACACGGCCGAAGATTCGCCCGAACTCCGGGATGAACCGATCCAGGAACCGCACGTCGTGCATCCGCATCAAGGTGGTGGTCACCCGACGCGGGTTCCTCAGAATCTGCAGGAACCTCTCTACGGCCTCGGGGTCGCGGCGAAAACGGTCGTCCACCAGGTGCAGGTTATCCCGCACCACCTCGAGGGCTTGAGGAGAGAGCTCGGCATCGTGGACCTGGGCAGCCTA
>CAZYJP010000138.1:0-6220 GCA_964647795.1 uncultured Thermodesulfobacteriota bacterium | reverse complement strand
GTTCTCGTCGGGATCATCGACGAGACTCCCTGACCGTGCCCTTCTCGACAGACAGAGAGGCCAACCGCATGACGTCCATCGAGATCCCGGAGCGCTTCAACGTCGCCACCTTCCTCCTCGACCGGCACCTCTCCGAAGGTCGCGGTGACAAGGCGGCGTTGGTGTGCCGCGGCCAGAGTCTGACCTATGGGGACGTGTATCGCGAGGTGAATCGCCTGGGGAATGCGCTCACGGATCTCGGCGTCGAGATGGAGAACCGCGTCGTCCTGCTGTCGCCGGACCTCCCGGAGCTCGTCTACGGCCTTCTGGCGTGCATGAAAATCGGGGCCGTGCCGATCGCCGCCAACGTTCTCCTGCCGCCCGCCGACATCGGCTACATCCTGGCCGACAGCCGGGCCAAGATGGCTATCGCCCACGAGTCGCTCGCGCCGGTGATCGAGGGGCTGCGCGACTCGTTGCCACACCTGCGCCACCTGGTGGTGGTCGGGGAGGCGCAGCGCGGCCAGCTGGCCTACCGGGAGCTGGTGGGCGGGGCGAGCGAGACCCTGGCACCGGCTGACACCCGTCCGGACGACGCGGCGGTCTGGCAGTACAGCTCCGGCACCACCGGCGCCCCCAAGGGCATCATCCAGATGCACAAGAACATCCGCTGGTACTGCCGCGCCTACGGGGAGGAGTTCCTGGGCATCACCGACCAGGACCGCTTCCTTTCCGTCGCCAAGCTCTTCTTCGGGTACGGCCAGGGCAACTCCCTCTACATTCCGTTCGGCGCCGGCGCCACGACGGTGCTCATGCCCGAGCGGCCCGAGCCGCGCACGGTCGCCGCACTCGTCACCCGGGAGCGGCCCTCGGTCTTTGCCGGCGTGCCCACGGCCTACAACGCGTTGCTGGAGCTTCCGGACCTGACAACGGCCTACGATTTCCGGTCGATCCGCATCTGCCTCTCCGCCGGCGAGGCCCTGCCCCCGGCGATCCTGGAGCGGTGGCGCGCAGCCTGGGGCGTGGACCTCATCGACGGCATCGGGTGCACCGAGTGCTTCCACATCTTCATCTCCAACCGGCCGGGGGAGGTGATCCCCGGCAGCTCGGGGCGGCTGGTGCCGGGCTTCGACGCCCGGATCGTGGACGAGGAGGGGCAGGACGTGGCGCCCGGCGAGCTGGGCAACCTCCTGATCCGGGGCGGGTGTACGGCGGCCGGGTACTGGAACCAGCACGCCCGCTCCCAACGCACGTTCCAGGGCCCGTGGGTGAAGACCGGGGACAAGTTCTCCCGGGACGACGAGGGGCGCTTCGGGTACGCGGGGCGGGGAGACGACATGATCAAGTCCGGGGGCATCTGGGTGGCCCCGGTGGAGGTCGAGGCGACGCTGGGCGCCCACCCGGCCGTGCTGGAGTGCGGAGTGGTCGGCGCACCGGACGCCGACCATCTGGTCAAACCCAAGGCCTTCGTCGTGCTCCGGCCGGGTTGGTCGCCCTCGGAGGAGCTCACCGGGGAGCTGCAGCAGTTCGTCAAGGAGCGGATTGCTCCGTACAAGAGACCCCGGTGGATCGAATACGTCCACGAACTCCCCAAGACCGCCACCGGCAAGCTCCAGCGCTTTCGGCTGCGGCAGGCGGACGGGCAGTAGGGTGCCGCGACCCGGCTTCCGAGCGCAGCGCGGCGGGTCGGTCGGTCGAGTCGACTTTCGTAGATCAAGCCTCATGACGCGGTAGTGAAACCGCCTGGGAGAATGCCATGGAGACGGGTACCTTGGTCGGCAGGGGGGTCCCGAGGATCGACGCCGCAGGCAAGGCCCAGGGTGCGGCCCGGTTCACCGACGACATCCAGCTTCCCCACATGCTCCACGGCGCCATTCTGCGCAGCCCCCACCCCCACGCCCGCATACGCGAGATCGACGTCAGCAAAGCCGCCGCTCTCCCTGGCGTCCGGGCCATCGTGACCGGCCGCGACGGCCCGGGGGTTAAGTACGGCGTCTTCCCCCACAGCCGGGACCAGTACCTGTTGGCCCTGGACAAGGTCCGCTACGTGGGCGACGAGGTCGCGGCCGTGGCCGCCGTGGACCGGGACACCGCCAAGGAGGCCCTGAGCCTCATCCGCGTGGAGTACGAGCCCCTGCCCGCCGTGTTCGGCCCGGCCGAGGCCCTCAAGGAGGGCGCGCCGGTGCTCCACGACCACGCCCCGGACAACGTGAGCGCCACCGTTGCGTACGACTTCGGTGACCTGGCGGACGCCTGGCGGCGCTCCGCCGCCGTGGTGGAGGAACACTTCGACCTGGCCGCCCTGTCCCACTGCCAGCTCGAGCCCTACGTGTCCCTGGCCTCCTACGACCGGGCCTCGGGCCAGCTCGACCTGTGGATGCCCCACCAGAGCCCGTTCACCAAGCAGAAGGGGCTCTCCAACACCCTGGGGATTCCCCCGAGCAAGGTGCGGGTGCGCAAGGTCCAGATCGGCGGTGCCTTCGGGGGTCGGTCCGAGGTCTCCCCGGCCGACTACTGCGCCGCGCTCCTCTCCATGAAGACCGGCAAGCCGGTGAAGATCCGCTATTCTCGGGAGGAGACCTTCACGGTCACCCGCCAGAAGCACCCCTGGCGCGCGCGGGTGAAGCTCGGTGCCGACGAGAGCGGCGTCGTCACCGGGTTCGAGGCCGACATCCTGGTGGACGGCGGCGCGTATAACAGCACCGGCCACATCGCCATTTCCGTGCCCTACGCGACCATCGAGGCCACCTACCGGATCCCGCACGTGCGCTACCGCGCGACCCGCGCCTACACCAACAACTCGATCCGCGGGGCGATGAAGGGCCACGGCATCAACCAGATCTACTACGTCTTCGAGACCCTGCTGGAGGCGCTGGCGCGAGCGCTCGACATCGACCCGGTGGAGATGCGGCTGCGCAACATCATGAAGACCGGGGAGACCACCAACAGCGGGTCGACGGTGACGAGCAGCGGGCTCCGAGAGGCGATCGAGAGGTCCGCCGCAGCGGCGGGCTACGGCAAGGCAAGACCGGCCGGAAACGGGCTCCGGGGCGTCGGGGTCGCCTGCGGCTCGTCCATCGTCGGCTTCAACATGGGCTTTCGCTCCGGCTCCACGGCGCACATCCACTTCAACGAGGAGGGGGGCGCGACCCTCTTCACCGGCACCACCGACAACGGCCAGGGCAACGACAGCATGATGGTGCAGATCGCCGCCGATCGGCTCGGCGTCCCCATGGCCGACATCACCCTGGTCTCGGCCGACACCCAGCTCACCCCGCTCGACCCCGGCAGCTACAGCATGTCGTCGACGTACGTCTCGGCCAACGCCGTCTGGGAGGCGGCCAAGGACGCCCGGCGCCAGCTCCTGGAGCGGGCCGCGGAGAAGCTCGAGGCCGCGCCCGAGGACATCATGCTGGCCGACGGCTTCGCCCAGGTCGTCGGCAGCCCGTCCCAACGCGTCCCCATCCGGTCCCTGGTCATCAAGGCGCTGCAGAAGGGCCAGCCGATCTCCGGGAAGGGCCACTTCCGGCCCGACATCGACTACAGCCGGGACTGGACCACGCCGGGCCGCCAGCAGGGGCAGGTCACCGGCACCTACAGCTACGGCGCGGCCGTGGCTGAGGTAGAGGTGGACCCGGACTCCGGGGCGATCCGCATCGTGCGGATCACCGGGGCCCAGGACTGCGGCTTCGCCATCAACCCGACCGCGGTGGAGGGCCAGAGCCACTGCGCCATCGCGTTCGGGCTCGGCCAGGCCCTGCTAGAGCAGCTGGAGTTCGACGCCGGCCAGACCTTCGCCACCAACCTCGTCCAATACGGGCTCCCGGGCGCAGCCGACATGCCTGAGATGCAGACCCTCATCGTCGAGAGCCAGGACCCCGCCGGACCCTACGGTGCCAAGGAGGCCTCCGAGGCCCTGCACATCGCGGTATTACCTGCGATCACCAACGCGGTCGCCAACGCCCTGAACGTTCGGCCCACAAGGCTTCCGGTCACGCCGGACAAGGTCCTCAAGGCGCTCGAGCGGAAGCGGGCGCAGGAGCAATCGAAATGAAAATCGACCCGCTGGAGTATCAACGCCCCGGGACCCTTGACGACGCGCTTGGCGTGTTGCAGGCCGATGGGGGGCCGACGGCGATCTTGGGGGGTGGCACTGACCTCGTGGCGCGAATCAAGCTGGGCATCCACAGTCCCAAGGTCGTCCTGGATGTCACCGGGATTCCCGAGCTCCGATACATCCGCCAAGAGGACGGAGTCCTCGCCCTGGGCGCGGCGACGACCCTTCGAACTCTCGAAACGTCTCCGGAGATCGCTCGCACGTTCCCTGCATTGGCCAAGGCGGCGAAAAGCGTCGCTTCCTTTCAGATCCGGAGCGTGGGCACGCTGGCCGGGAATGTCTGTCTCGAGACCATGTGCTGGTTCTACAACCAGTCCCGCGAATGGAAGAAATCCCGGCCCCTGTGCCTCAAGGCGGGCGGGGAACTCTGTCACGTGGTGAAGAAGCCCGGCCTCTGTTTCGCCACCTACCGCGGCGACACGGCGGTGGCTCTGATCGCGCTGGGGGCCGAGGCCAAGATTCAATCGCGAGGTCAACAGAGAGTCACTCCCCTCGAGGACCTTTTCACTGGGGACGGGAAGACACCCCTGCAGCTCGCCCCCGACGAACTCGTCACAGAGTTTCAGGTTCCCCTGCCGACCGGAGCGTCGGGAAACGCCTTCCACAAGAGTTCGCACCGGGACGCCGTGGATTACGCACAAGCGAGCGTCGCCGTGGCCCTTCAGCTGGAAACCGGGAGCAACCGCTGCGCTGATGCCCGGATCGTGCTGGGCGCGGTGGAGACGCGGCCAGTGCGGGCGGAGAAAGCGGAGGCGCTCCTCACCGGGCGGGACCTTACCGAGGAGGCCCTCGCAGAAGCCGCCGACGCGGCCGTCGGCCACGCCCGGCCGATGAAGAACATGACCTTCGGGTCCCCCGACTACCGACGCAAGATGGTGCGGACGCTGGGCCTCAAAGCCCTGAATGCCGCTTTGGAAGAAGCGAGGCAATCATGAAGAAGGTGATCGCACTGAACGTCAACGGCGTCGCGCACGAGATCCTCGTGAAGCCCCAGCAACTGCTTCTGGATGTGCTGCGGGACGACCTCGGCCTCACGGGTGCCAAAGAAGGCTGCGGCGTCGGGTCCTGCGGAGCATGCACGGTTCTGATCGACGGCCTGCCCGTTCTTTCCTGCCTGACCCTCGTGGAAGCCGCAGTGGGGAAGGAAATCACTACGATCGAGGGCCTCGCCAAGGAGGGCGAACTCCACCCGCTGCAGGAGTCCTTCGTTCAGCACGGCGCCATCCAGTGCGGCTACTGTTCCCCCGGTATGATCATGACCGGCAAGGCCCTGCTGGACCACGTGCCGAATCCCACGCGGGACGAGATCCGCCTCGCCATCGCGGGTAATCTCTGCCGGTGCACGGGGTACCAGAAGATCGTCGACGCCGTTGAAGCGGTGGCGTCTTCCGGGACTGGGGAGAGCTGACGACTTCGAGGGCTGCGGTATGTTGCGACCCAGGACCACCGCGTCGAGCCCCTGGAGGTCGCCGTGGAGTTCCCGGAAGGCGCAGGCCTCTTTGGTGCACCCCGGGGTGTTGTCCCTGGGGTAGAAGTAGAGGATCACCGTCTTCCCTCGGTAGTCGCCCAAAGAGTGCTTCTTCCCGTCGGTCCCGTCCAACGTGAAGGCGGGTGCCGTCTGTCCTTCCAGGGTCCCGGCCATCTCTTCTCCTCCTGCGTTCCGGTCCTGATGGTGCGCGGGCGCGAGCTAACAGCAAGGCCCTCCACTGCAAGGGGAAGAGCCCCTTCCGCCTGCCCGCCCGCGCCCCCCGGTGACGTTCCCGCGGGTTCCTCCCTTGGAGCCCGGAGGGCCGACTTCCAGGCGGGCGCCTTGACACTGGGGGAGCCCGGCGCGTAGAAGAAAGGGCGGTCCGGCCCGGTCCTCCGTGAACCCGACGAGCCTGCGTCTCCAAGCCAGGGGATGAGCGCGATGCACCCGAATTTCAACGAAGCCTTCTTGGCACTGGTCATCGGCATGGGCGGCGTGCTTGTCTTCCTGACCGTGCTGACGTTGATCACGGCGATGATCACCCGGGTGTGGAAGGAACCGGTTGGGGCACCGCCCGCTGCCGCTCCTGCCCCGGCCAAGGGTCCGGCCCTGCCTCCGGCGCCCGTCGTGACACCCGGGCCGCGTGAGCCGGAAGC
>CAZYJP010000137.1:0-6230 GCA_964647795.1 uncultured Thermodesulfobacteriota bacterium | reverse complement strand
CTCCCCGGCGAGGGCCGCCTCCTCGTTCGGGTAGAGAGGGAGGGCCTCCTCCAGCGCGAGCTCGTGAAGTACCTCGCCCCAACGCTTCCCGAGCCCGAACAGGCGCAAGGCCTGCCGATCCCTCCGGGTCCAGGCCCAGAGCTTCACCAGGAGGGCGAGCCCCGCGCCGTCCAGGGACTCGAGAGCCGTGCAGTCCAGGGCCACGGTGCGGGCTCTCCCGTTGCGGGTCCGGTTGTGGGCGTCGGAGAGGGCGGGCTCCGCACGGGCATCGAGTCTCCCCAGCAGGGCCATTACGCTGGCGCCGTCTTCCGCGTCTCGGGTCTCGGCGACAAAGGAGGTTGCCATGGTGTGCTCCGATGGTGTGCCCCGAAGGGGAGGGGAACGTCGTTGCCCTCACTGTACCCGCCGTCCGTCGGGGGCGCCAGAAGGGAAGGGGGGCTCCCGCGGGGCTTGCGGGCCGCTTCCTCGCGTCTATACTGCTTCGCCACCGGGTGCCCCGGATTCCCTGGGGCGGAGAGGAGAATTCCCATGAAGCGCGTGCTGAGTGTCGTGGCTTCCCTGGCGCTGCTTGCGGGCTGCGGCGTGTCGAAGCAGGTCGTGGCGGAGAAGGCCGCCGCCCTGGAGACCTGTCGCGCGGAGGTCGGAGGACTCCAGGCCGACCGGGACGCGGCGAGGGCGAACGCGACCGCCTGTGAGGCCGACCTCCAACGGGTCCGGCAGGACCTGGTTGCCAGCCAGAGGGCAGCCGAGGCGGCCCGTGCCGAGGCGGCGTCCCTGAAGCAGCGTGAGGACGATCTGCGCTCCCGGCTTCAGGCCGAGCTCCGGGACAAGACGGTGGAGATCGAGAACCTTCGGGGCAAGCTCTCGGTACGGGTCCTGGACAAGATTCTCTTCGGTTCGGGCAGCGCTCAGATCCTCCCGGAGGGAGAGAAGGTCCTGACGAAGCTCGCGGATGCCCTCAAGGGCTCCAAGGAGTTCATCCGGGTGGAGGGGCACACCGACGACCTGCCCATCGGGCCGGCCCTGAAGGAGCGGTTCTTCTCCAACTGGGAGCTCTCCGCTGCCCGGGCCTCGAGCGTGGTCCGCTACTTCCAGCACGGCCACGGGGTCGCTCCGGAGCGGATGGAGGCCGTGGGGATGTCCCTGTATCGGCCGGTTGCCGCCAACGACACGGCAGAGGGGCGCCAGCGCAACCGGCGGGTCGAGATCGTGCTGACCGCCGCGCGTTGAAAGCGAGTGCCCTCGGAGAATGAGGCGGCCCCGGGCCGCTCCGGGGACGCTCGTCCCCGCTCCGTTTGGAGAAACGCCCCATGCCCGTGCTGCGCGTGACGGACCTCTGGAAGAGTTACGACGGGTGTGGGGAGCCCGATTGCGCCGCCCTCCGGGGGACGACCTTCGCGGTGGAGGCGGGTGAGGTGGTGGCGCTCTATGGCCGGAGCGGCTCCGGCAAGTCCACCCTCCTCCAACTCCTGGCCGGACTGGACCACCCCACCAGCGGCCGTATCGAGGTGGAGGGGCGAGATCTCGCGAGCTTGGGCGAGCGGGAGCGAACCCGGCTTCGCCGGACCCGGATCGGGTTCGTGTTCCAGTTCTTCAACCTGCTGCCCACCCTCACCGCCTTGGAAAACGTCTTTCTGGCCCTGGAGCTCTCCGGCAGGACGGACCTCGGGGCAGCCCGGGCGGCCCTTGGGTCCGTGGGGCTGGCGGGAAAGGAGGCCCGTTTTCCCCACGAGCTCTCGGGGGGAGAGCAGCAGCGGGTGGCGATCGCACGGGCTGTGGTGAAGCAGCCCTCCCTCATCCTGGCCGATGAGCCCACCGGAAACCTGGATACCCGCACGGGGGACGAGGTCCTCGACCTCCTCGCCCGGCGGAGCCGCGAGAGCGGCGCCACGCTCGTGATGGCCACCCACAGCCCGCGGACCTCCCGGGTGGCGGACCGGGTGCTGCGGATGACCGACGGAGCAATCGTCGAGGAGAGGCCGGACGCCCCCGAGCCGGAGGGGAGAGGGTGACAACGGTCACCCGGGTGTTCCTCCGCTACCTGGCCCGGCGAAGAGCCCTGAGTGCCCTTCAGCTTCTCGGCATCGCCGTGGGGGTGGCGTCAGCGGTGGGGATGGCCCTCTCCGCCCGGGCGGCGCTCTCGAGCTTCGGCCGGGCGGTGGACTTCCTCCAGGGCCGTGCGACCCACTCCCTCTCCCGGCCCGCCGGGCCCTTGGAAGAGGGGGAACTGCGCCGCCTCCTGGCCGACCCGGCCGTGGAGGCCTTCTCCCCCGTCCTGGACCGCCGCGTGATCCTGGCCGGTGGTCATCGGGTCCGAGTGCTCGGGGTGGACCCCTTCCTGGACCGGACTTTCCGGCCTGCGATCGGCCCGGCCCGGGGGCAGATCCTGGACCTCCTCGAGGACCCGCGGGCCGTGCTGCTCGACGCCGGCATGGCCTCTCGGCTCGGGGTCGGGGTGGGGGCGGACCTCGACAGCGACCGAGGACCCCTGCGAGTAGCCGGTACCTTCCCGAACCCGGCAGGGGAGCCCCTGGCCGTCCTGGACATCGGGCACGCGCAGGAGCTCTTCGGGCTGCCCGGCCTCCTGGACCGGGTCGACCTGATCCTCTCGGACCCGGAGGGGTTCCGGGCCCGTTGGGAGCCGGGCTTCCGAGTGCTCGCCCGGCACCAGAGCCGTGCCGGGCTCGAACAGATGCTGCAGGCCTTCCGGCTCAACCTGGAAGCACTGTCCCTCATTGGGCTCTTCGTCGGCGTATTCCTGGTCTACAACACGGCGATGTTCGCCGTGGTCAGCCGCCGCCGGGACGCCGGGATCCTGCGGAGCCTCGGGGCGCAGCGGGACGAGGTCGCCCGGGCGTTCCTGAGCGAGCTCCTCCTCCTGGGAGGGCTCGGAGGGGTGCTGGGGGCCGGGCTGGGCTTCGGCCTCAGCCGGTGGCTCACCGCCCCGGTGGGGGACGCGATCTCGAATATCTACTTCTTCCTTCGGCCCACACCGCCCCAATGGTCTTGGAGCATTGCCGCCGCTGGCGCCCTGCTGGGGTGGGCGGCCTGTCTCCTCGGGGGGGCCTACCCTCTGAGGGAGCTCCTCCGCGCGGACCCGGTGGCCGCCCTCCGGGGCCGGGCGCCGAGCCGCTCCGACCGGGGTAAGGCGAGGGCCGCGGCCTGGGTCGGACTCGGGGTGGCAGGCCTCAGTCTGGCCCTCTTCCCCCCGGCCTCCCTCCACGTTTACGCCGGATTCGCCGGGGCCTTCGGTCTGTTGGTGGCAGCGAGCCTGGCGACGGGGGAGGCTGTACCTGCACGCTGCTGGCCTGTCCCCGGACGGGGGAGGCCCTGGTGGTCCTGGACCCGGGCTTGGAGCGGGTGGCCATCGCCCTCGGCGGGCTTCCAGGCAAGGTGGCCGGCCGCAACGTCCGGCGAAACCTCGGGCGCACGGCGGTGGCCGTGGCCGCCTTCACCGTGGCGCTCTCCATGTCCGTCGGCCTGGGGCTGATGATCGGAAGCTTTCGAGAGACCCTGACCTGGTGGATGGACAGCCAGCTCACCGGTGAGGTCTACGTGGCCAGCGCCCCCGAGCTGGAGGTCCCGCAGGAGGCCTATGAAGAGATCCGGGGCGTGCCCGGTGTGGGGGGGGTCGACCCCTACCGAAACGTCCCGGTCCTGTACCGGGGCCAGCGGATCTACGTCTCGACCGTGGATCCCGGCGTGCTCCAGGCGTTCGCCCGCTTCGGGTGGGTCGAAGGGGGGCCCCAGAGCTGGGATGCGGTGAAGGAGGGCGCGGTTCTCGTGTCCGAGAGCTTTCGCCGACGCTTCGGGGTGGGGGGGGGAGACCGGGTGATGCTGGAGGGGGTGGAGGGGCCGGTGGACCTGCCCGTGGCGGGGGTCTTCTACGACTACACCACCGAGCACGGCCTGGTGATGATGGGCCGGGCGACCTACCGCCGGGTCTTCCGGGACGAGACCATCGACAGCCTCGGAGTCTTCCTGGACCCCGGGACCGGGGACACCGGGGCCGTGCTCGCAGAGGTCCGGCGGCGGGCTGCGGCGTTTGATCTGCCGGTGCTCACCCGGGAGGAGCTCCACAGCAACATCCTGGGGGTCTTCGACGCCACCTTCGCCGTCACGCGCTCCATGCGGGTCCTCGCGGTGGTGGTCGCCTTCTTCGGCATCGCCGGGGCGCTGCTCACCCTCTACCTGGAACGGCAGCGGGAGTTCGGCATCTACCGCGCCCTGGGATTCTCCACCCACCAGGTGGCCGGGATGACCCTCCTGGAGGGTCTGGGCATGGGTGCCGCGAGCTTCGCCCTGAGCGTGGGGTTGGGCACGGTGCTCGCCTTCGTCCTCATCCGGGTGATCAATCTCCGGAGTTTTCATTGGACCATCTTCTTCCACTTTGATGGTGCCCCCTATGCCGCCGCCCTGGCGACGGCCCTTCTCGCCAGCGCGGGGGCCGCAGCGTATCCGGTGTGGAAGGTGTTCCGGACGTTTCCCCAGGTCCAGATCCGAGAGGAGTGACGGTGGCCCGTCGTCCTTGGTCCGTTGTACGCAGGGGAGGCGACCTTCGCGGGCTCCAGGCCGGGTTGCTCCTCTTCGCCCTGTGGGGGGTCCTCCTAGCACCTCCGGTGTGGGCCGCCCAGTCGGAGTGGGCGCAGGCGGAAGGCCCCCGGGAGTGGTCTTTTCCCCGGGACCACGGGGCGCACCCGAAGTACCGAACCGAGTGGTGGTACTTCACGGGTAACCTTCGAGACGCCGGGGGCGGGCGCTACGGATACCAGCTCACCTTCTTCCGGCAAGGGGTCCGGCGCGAGCCCGCAGACCCCGGGAACCCGTGGTCGCTGCGGGATGCGTACCTGGCGCACTTCGCCCTCACCGAGGAGGATCCGCCGCGGTTTCGCCACGCCGAGCGCCTCAACCGGGAGGGACCCGGTCTGGCGGGGGCGGCCGAAGGCCGCATGGAGGTGTGGAATCTCGACTGGTCCGCCGTCATGGAGGGAAGGACCATCCGTCTCCGTGCCCGCACCCGGGACATGGGCCTGGACCTCGAGCTCACCCCGCGCAAGCGCGTGGTTCTCCACGGAGAGGGTGGCCTGAGCCGGAAGGGGCCCGCCCCGGGGCAGGCTTCCTACTATGCCTCCTTCACCGACCTGGCCACCTCGGGGAGCCTCGTGCTGGAACCCGGCGCCGAGCCCGTGGCCGTGGAGGGAACGAGCTGGTTCGACCAGGAGTTCGGCTCGAACCAGCTCGCTCAGGACCAGGCCGGATGGGACTGGTTCAGCCTGCACCTCTCCGACGGCCGGGACCTCATGGTCTACCTCCTCCGGCGTGTGGACGGTTCGCTGGAGCCCGCGAGCTCCGGCACCCTGGTGGAACCCGACGGGACTCCGCACCACCTGACCCTGGGAGAAATTGCGGTCGAGGTGCAGGGCCGCTGGAAGAGCCCCCGCAGCGGCGCGGAGTACCCCGTGCGCTGGCGCCTGCGAGCGCCGGGGGTCGACCTGGCCCTGGCGGCACGGATACCCGATCAGGAGCTCGACACCGGGGAGTCCACGGGGGTGGTGTACTGGGAGGGTGCCGTCGCGGGGGAGGGGACCTCGGGAGGGCGTCCGGTCACCTGTGAAGGATACGTCGAGCTCACAGGCTACGCCGGGGCACTGGGGGGCCTCTTCTGACCGGGGGGAAGGAGGGCTCTGTTGCGAATCGTGTGGGAGGGCGACCCCGGATGGCCCTTCGGCCCAATCGCCCCCAGAAGGGAGCTCCCACCCGGAACCCGAGGTCTTGGTCCTGTGGGAGCGGGCTCCCGGCCGCGACTTCGGCCGAAGGCCGACTCCGCTCCCCACACCTTTCGTTTGAGAACCGGAAGGAGCCTCGGCCGCGCCGCAGGCGACCTTGGCGTGCCTTGCGCGAGGCGGCACACCCAAGGGGGGCTCAAGGGATCCCGACCGCCGGCCGATCTATGAGGAGAGCACAGGTGTGGGCTCAGGAGGGAGCTCGTCTGCGCGCCGTCGGGCGTGCACCGCAACCGGCGGGAGAATCGAGCGCGTCCATGGAGGAAGGTACCCGAATTTCATTGAAGGCCAGGGCCTTCATCCTGCTTCTGTCTGGGCTAGGGTGCCTGGTCGGTGTCGGCTGCCTGGGTCCTACCACCCCCCTCGGCTCCGTGGACCGGTCGGCCGAGCTGCCGCCCGCGGCGGCGTTGCAAGCCCCGCTCGCGCCGGAACTCGACGCGGAGGAGG
>CAZYJP010000136.1:0-6251 GCA_964647795.1 uncultured Thermodesulfobacteriota bacterium | reverse complement strand
AAAGAGCGGCCTCGGCTATCCGGCCGCAATCACATCCGGCCCCGAGATCCGGACCAGCGCCAGGCGCCGGAAGGGGGGGAAACCCGCCTCTCGCCGCACCCGGAGCTCCTCGCGGGCGAATGCCTCGTAGTCACCCGCCGCCGCGGCCGAAAGGATCTCGTGGTGGGGATTTCGCGTCTGAAGGAAGGCCCGTCCCACCAAGGCTTCCCGCCCCGCCCTCCCCGCCACCTGCATCAGGGTCTGGAAGGTTCGCTCGCCGGCTCGGAAGTCCGGGAAGTGGAGTGAGAGGTCCGCGTCCACTACCCCAACCACCGTGAGCCGGGGGAAGTGATGCCCCTTGGTCACCATCTGAGTGCCCACCAGCACGTCGGCCTCGCCCCGGGAGAAGGCCCCCAGCACGCCGCTCCCCCCGCCCCGCCGCACCGCGTCCCGATCCAGACGCACCACCCGGGCGCCGGGCCAGGCCTGTTCCGCCTCCTCCACCAGGCGCTGAGTGCCCGCTCCGGCCTCCGAAAGGTCGTCGTGGCCGCACACAGGGCACTGCTGGGGCACAGGGCATTGACTGCCGCAGTAGTGACAGAGGAGCGCCGGGGCCGGGGGCACCCGGTGCAGCGTGAGGGGGATGGAACAGCGCCGGCAGTTGACCGCCGCCCCGCAGCCGCGACACACCAGGGCCGGGCTGAAACCCCGGCGGTTGAGAAAGAGCAGCGCCTGTTCCCCGCGCCCGATCCCCTCGGTCACGCCCCGGCGCAGGGGCTCGGAAAGAAGCACCCGGGTCCGGCGGCGGCTCTCCTCCTGGCGGAGGTCTACCAGGTGCACCTCGAGGGGGGCCGAGGCGAGGACCCGCCGGGGAAGCACCACCCGCCCGTAGCGCCCCGTGGAAGCGGCGTGGAAGGTCTCCACGTCGGGGGTCGCCGAACCCAGGAGCACCACCGCCCCGCAGGCCCTCGCCCGCACGAGGGCGGCGTGCTTGGCGTGGTAGCGGAGGCCTTCCTCCTGCTTGTAGGAGGGCTCGTGCTCTTCGTCCACCACCACGAGTCCCAGACCGTGCACGGGCGCGAAGACCGCCGACCGGGCGCCCACCGCCACCCGGGCCTCGCCGCGGCGCACCCGCTCCCACTGCAGGCGCCTCTCCCTCTCCCCGAGGCCGCTGTGGAGTAGGGAGACGCGGTCTCCGAAGGCCGCACAAAAACGCCCCAGGAGCTGCGGCGTGAGAGCGATCTCCGGCACCAGGACGATCGCGCCCCGCCCCATTTCCAGGGCGTTCCCCACGGCCCGGAGGTACACCTCGGTCTTCCCGCTCCCGGTCACCCCCTGCAAGAGGACGGGGGAGAAGGACCGGGCCTCCAGTGCTTGCCGCACCTGCTCCAGGGCGCAGCCCTGCTCCGGGGTGAGCGCTGCCACCGCCCCTGGGAAAGGCAGCCCGAAGCTCGCTGGATCCGAAGCGCGGGCCCGGGCCTCGGTGGACTCCACCCATCCCCTGGCCACCGCTCGGCTCAGGGCGTCCCGGGGCACCCCCAGTTCGCGAAGCACGGCCCCGGGCAGGGGCCCTCCCTCCAGGGCTGCCAGGACCTCTGCCTGTCGAGGGGAGCGAGGCGCCACCACGGACGGGTCCGGAGCACCGGCGGAAAGGGAGAACCACACCTCCCCCCGGGGGGCCGGAAGCGTTCTCGCACGGCAGAGGCGTTCGACGGCTCCCTGTTCCAGGAGCACCTGTAAGGAGGCGTGCTCCCGGTGACCCACAGCCGAAGCCGGGAGCACGGCCTCCGAGCGCAGGCGTCCCAGCAGGCCCTCGGCGCCCGCGCCCCCAGGGTGCGCCGTCGTTTCTCCTTCCGATCGGAGCCGATAGACCACCTCCGCCCCGGTCCGAGCGGAGGGGGGCATCAGGGCGGCCAGACTCTCCCCCGGGGGGTGGTGGTAGTAGGACGCGAGCCACACCCCCAGTTCCATCAGATCGGGGGGAAGGCACGGTTCGGCGTCGAGGACCTCCAGGAGATCCTTTAGGGGCGACGACGGCTCCTCTTCGATGGCCAGGACAAATCCAACGGCCGTGCTTCGGCCGAAGGGCACGGAGCACCGGACCCCGGGCTCGACCAGGGTCCGCAGTCTCTCCGGGATGCGGTAGTGGTAGGTTCGACGCACGGGGCGGAGGACCGCCACGCGGGCGCAGTCCTTGAGGGGGCCGGAGGTCAGGGGGGTACCCCCTGAGTGCCCGCTTTCCAGGCCGGCAAGGGAAGAACGTGAGGGTCGCGGGGCGACCGCGACGGGAGGCGGTCTGCCCACGCGGGCGGCGCCGGCGACGGGCGTGGGGGGCCAAAGACGCGGAGGACTCCGGCGTCTCCAAAGTCAAACCACGCGGGCCACCCCTCCGGGCCTGGGTCGCCCATCCGCACTGGAGTCCACGGGGAGAGCTGCACGACCACGGGCCGAAGAGGGGCACGGGAGAAGTGCACCTGGGGCAGGCCCGGCTCTCCCTCCCCCCTGGCGCCCACGACCAGGGCCACCCCGTCCTCGGAGCGGAAACTCCGGGCGTAGCCGGAGCGCCGCAGGTCCAACCCGGACGCCCCCAGGACGGCGCCCAACTCACCGGCCGAGGTCACCGCGAAGAGGTCCAGGGCCCGCCAGAGTCCAGCCAGGGAATGCCGCCGACCGGGCCCCGGGTCGAACTGGACCGGCTCACCTTCCATGGCCAGCGCATGCCGACCCGGGTCGGCCACGTAGAGGGTCCCCGGTCGTCCCCCCCAGCTCACGCTCAGCTGGGCCGGACCGCGGGCCGGCCCCCGGGCGCGGACCCAGTCCTCCGCCACCCTCTCCGAGGGAACGACATAGGCGGAAACCGGCCGAGCGAGGCAGAGAGCACCAGCGAGGGCCCCGAAGACCAGAACACCGATGGCCAGGTCAAGAGCCCTGCCTCGGGCGCACGCAGGGGAAGGGAGCTTCACGTCAGGGGCACCTGGGTGTGGACCCCCGGGGGGACCGCGTAGGGCCCCTCCGTTCCGGGGGCCGGGAGGAAGGCTCAGGAACCGGTCCGCTCCCTCTGCTCGGCTTCCGACTTGCAGTCGATGCACAGGGTGGTCACCGGCCTCGCCTCCAGGCGTTTTTCTCCGATCTCCTCCCCACAGCTCTCGCAGATGCCGTAGGCGCCCTCCTCCAGGCGCTGCATCGCCTCCTGGATCTTCTGGATGAGCTTCCGCTCCCGATCCCGGATGCGGAGGAGGAAGTTCAGGTCCGACTCCGCGGTAGCCCGGTCGGTAGGGTCCGCATAGGTCTCCTCCCCTTCGCTGAGGTTGCTCATCGTGCTGTGGGCTTCCCCGACGAGCTCGTCCAGCCGGGACTGGAGCAATGCCCGGAAGAATTCGATGCGTTCAGGGTCCATGGTCCATCCTCGCTGGCTCGGCTCCCCCCTCCCGGAGGGAACACTCTGGGTTCTCCTGCGCGGTTGTGCTACTCTCTCTCGGCGCAAGGGGTGTGGATTATAACCAAACCATCGCATCCCCGGAACCCCTTTCGACCCGATGAGACACTTCGCCCTTCTCGCAGCCCTGCTCCTCACCTGGCCCGCGGTCTCGGCCGGTGCGGCCGCGCCGCGTCCGGAGCTCTTGGACGCGCGGTCCATAGCCATGGGAGGCGCCCTGCGATCCCTGGCGGGCCCGCTGGAAGCCCCTCGGGTCAACCCCGCCGCTCTGGGTGCGGTGCGCGGGTTCTTTGGGGGAATTTCGTACGCCACTCGTTACCGCAACGCACTGGACGCCTTCTCCTTGACCGTGGTGGACAACGTCACCTCCCCCATGGGGGGGGCGCTCCAGTATCTGCGCTTGAACGGCGCCCAGGAGCGCGAGGACGTAAGTCTGAGCCTGGCGGCCGGGAAGAGGGGTCTGTGGTGGGGCTTCACCGTCCGCTACGTCCACGGCCGGAGCGACGACACGGCGCAGTGGGAGGACGTCTTCACCGGGGACCTGGGGGTGCTCTTCGATCGGCCGGGGAACCTGCGCATCGCGGTGGTGGGGCAAGACCTGGCGGATACGACCCTGGACTTCCTGGAGCGGCGGATTGCGTTCGGGGTCTCCAAGGGCGGGCTCTGGGGGTGGACGCTGGCCGGCGACGCGGTCCGCACGCTAGAGCGGGACTTCTCACGCGGGACCGATCTGCACCTCGGTGCGGAGTACACCCTGGCGGATACCCCCTGGCGCTTCCGGGTGGGGCAGCTCTGGGGGGGAGACACGGGCAAGGACTACGCCTCGGCAGGGGTGGGTTGGGGCTGGAGCAATGTGACGGTGGGGTACGGCGTCCAGCGAGCGCGACAGGATCCCGGCGAGCTCCTCCACGTCTTCAGCATCGAAGGGAGCTTCTGACCGATTCCGGGTCCGGCTCAGAACACCCCCCGGCCCGCCGATCCCCTACCCCCCTTCCCTCTCGTAGGGGCCGCTCTTGCCGCCCTCCTTCCGCAGCAGGCGCACCTCGCCGATCACCATCGCCTTGTCCACCGCCTTGCACATGTCGTAGATGGTGAGGGCTGCCACGCACACCCCGGTCAGCGCCTCCATCTCCACACCCGTTCGCCCGGCCACCCGGGCCTCGCAACGGATGTCCACCCGATGGGCCGCCTCATCGAGGGTGAAATCCACCGTCACAGAGGAGAGGGGCAGCGGGTGGCAGAGGGGGATGAGGTCCGGCGTGCGCTTGGCGGCCATGATGCCCGCCAGCCGGGCCACCTGGAGCACGTCTCCCTTTTCCAGGCTCCGGTCGACGAGGCGACGGAACGTACCCGCCCCCATCCACACGCTGCCGGCCGCCTCGGCCCGTCGTTGGGTGGGCTCCTTGGCCCCCACGTCCACCATGCGCGCAGAGCCGCTCTCATCGAAGTGACTCAGCCCCGAGGAGCTCACTGCGGAGACTCCGCAGCCGGGGTCGGCCCCCCCCGGCGGCCCTCCCACCGCGGCAGTGCCGGGCAAATCACCCTGGGTCTCGTCATCGCGTGACCTCCCTTCACCGGGCCCCGGCCCCAGTCCCCGCACCGGGCAAGGGTCTCCGGGCGGAAGCCAGGATCCACACCTGTTCCAGGCGGCGTCCGTCGCGCTCGGCCTCGCGGGCCAACTCCTCCACCACCTCGCGGCGCTCCGGGTAGGGAAGACCGGGCAGCAAGCCGGCACTCATGGGCTCCAGGCCGTAGAAGGCGAGGAACTCCCCGGGTTCGAGCTCCACGCTCCAGCGACGCACCTCAGCGGGCTCGAAGTGCTCTGCCAGGGCCTCGGCCACGGTGCCCCAGGGGGAGAGGGCGTGTCGGCCGGCCGGGAGCCCTCGCGAGAGCAGGACCTCGGGTACGGGACGACCCGATTCCCAGTACACCCCCTCCAGGTTCGAGAGATAGACGCGCCCCCCGGGAGAGAGCACCTCCCGGGCCGAGGCCAGGGAGCGACGCGCGTCGGGCAGCAGGAAGAGCACGGCGTTGTATACCACCGCGTCGAAGACCTCACGAAAGGCCGGCGCGTATTCGCACCCGTCGAGGGCCACGAGCCCGGCCCCGTCGCCAAGACGCTCCCTCGCCTGCCGGAGCATGGGAAGGGAGAGATCGAGCCCCCAAACCCTCCCCTCCGGGCCCACCCGCCGGGCCAGGAGCTCCAGGGAAGCTCCCGTGCCGCACCCGACGTCCAAGACCCGACTGCCCAGCAGGGACGGTCTGCCGGCCAGGAGCTCGTCGAGGAGTCGCCGGAAAAACGACGACCTCTCCTCGAAACGGCGGTAGTCGCGGGCGCCCCGATCGAAGTTCTCCCGGACCTTGTCCCGCAGCTTGCGGGTGCGCTCTGCCCCGCCGCCCCTGGATGCCCCCCCTGCGGGTGCCCCGACGCTTCCTGCCTCACCGCCCACCGTAAGCCCTCCTTGGGAAGCGAATTCGCCGCACTCTCCCGCGACCCGGCACCTCCGGGGGAGGAACCCCGGGATCGGAGGGACGCATTGTAGCAGCAACAGCCGACCGCTCCCACCCCTCGGCCGTCCCAGCCCCACACAGGCGCGAGGGGAGGACGCCGGCGGCCGTCACCAGCCCCCATTCCGCACTACGCTTCAGGGCAAGGCCGGGAGAGCTCCCGTCGCAGGAGGAATCGCGGGGCGCAGGGACCTTCCGGACCCCTCTTGCAGCGGACGGTGTCTGCGGGCCGCTGCCGCGGTCCCTGTCTCGGCCGTCACTGCCTCGCTGTCACCAAGATCCACCACCAGATTTTCGGGCGGGGCCGGGGAGCCTTGGAGCGCAGCCC
>CAZYJP010000135.1:0-6257 GCA_964647795.1 uncultured Thermodesulfobacteriota bacterium | reverse complement strand
CGGCGGGGGCCCGGGCTGGGCCCTGGCTCCCCCCCCGGGTTGGGCCTGCGGCCCCAACTCCACCATGTGGATGGGGGCGAAGAACGTCCGCTCCAAGGGAGCGATGCGGTGGCGGCCGAAGGCGCCGAAGAGCCCCACGTGGAGAAGCATCGAGGCCGCGACGGCGAGCCAGAGGGTCTTCTCCCCTCCGGCGCCGAACAGCCCCGGATAGCGGTGGGTCTTCACTTCCAGTCCAGGGGCTCGGTCACCATGCCGAGCCGTTCGATGCCCCCCCGCTTCATCTCGGCCATGATCTGGACGACGACCCCATAGGGCACGTCCTTGTCCGCCCGCAGGTAGGCTTCCCGGGAGGCCTTGCGGGAGTAGATCGCCTCCAGCCTGGTCCCCAGTGTGTCCAGGGGGACCGGCGTCTGGCCCACGAAGACCTGGCCCGTCCGGTCCACCGTGACCACCAGCAGATCGGTGTCTGCCGGCAGCTCGGCGGCCACCACCTTGGGCAGGCTCACGTCGACGCCCTGCTGGATCATGGGTGCCGCCACCATGAAGATGATCAGCAACACCAGCATCACGTCCACCAGGGGAACGACGTTGATCTCGGACAGGGTGTGACGTCCCCCGCCCCGCTTGGGCATGGCGGGGGCGTTCACGGTGCCTCGGGCCGGGAGGTGGCGATGTGGTGGCTGACGATGTTGAGGAACTCGGACGAAAACGCGTCCATCTCGGTGGACAGGATCTTGATGGCGTTGTTGTAGTAGTTGTAGGCGACCACGGCGGGGATGGCGGCCGCGAGCCCCGTGGCCGTGGCCACAAGGGCCTCGGAGATCCCCGGGGCGACGACCGCCAGATTGGCCGAGCCCGTGATCCCGATCTCCCGAAAGGAGTCCATGATCCCCCACACCGTGCCGAAGAGCCCGATGAACGGGGCGGCGCTGGCGACGGTGGCCAGGAAGATGAGCATGCGCTCCAGCCGGGTGACCTCGGCATCCGCCGTGAGGCGCAGGGTGCGCTGCACACTCTCGATGCGGCCGACCTCCAGGCTCAAGTCGTCGTCCGTCTCTGCCTCGATGGGCACCGCGTCCGCGAATTGCGCCGTCGTTCTCCGCCACTCCCGATAACCCGCTCGGAACAGCTCGGCCAGGGGGCTGCGGCTCAGGTCCCGGGTCGCCGCGAGCACGGTGTGAAAGTTCTTGCTGGACCAGAACACCTCGAGGAAGTCCCGGCTCTCCCGGGAGGCCCCCCGGATGACGCGGAACTTGTAGAGGATGATGGCCCAGGAGAAGACCGAACACAGGACCAGGATCAGCAGGACGGTGCCCACCACGACCCCGGAGGAGAAGGCCATGGCCAGGATGGAGGTCGATCCGGTGAGGGGGTTCACGTGGGAGCACTCCGGTCGGGAGGTGTCGTTGCAGGACTCGAAGATAGAGGCCCCCTGCCGCGGGTGTCAATGCCGATCCCCCAGAACGATCCCCCGGGGCGGATCCCCGAGTCCGTTCCCGGCGACCAAGATCCAGCACCAGATTTTCGGGCGGGGCCGGGGAGCCTTGGAGCGCAGCCCCGTACCGCCTCGACCGACCCGCCGAAGCTGGCGCAAACGGGTGAAGCCCGGCGTACCGGGGCCTGCGGGGACACCCCTTCGAATCGCCGCGGATTGCGGGGCGGAGCGGAGGGGCTCCCCGGCCCCCGGCACGTGTACAAGGCGGTGGATCCTCGGCGAACCGGTTCGTTGGGGACTGGGGAGGGGTGTGCTACCATCCGTGCCGGTCGGGCCCGGAGACGGGCCGGCGGGGGGCCTGCACTGCACGGGCGGGGCTACGGGAGGAGAGGGATCGGATGGACTTGGGTGCCGTAGGATTCATCGGGGCCGGGGCGCTGGGTGCGGTGGTGGGGAGTTTCCTCAACGTGGTGATCCATCGGCTTCCCCACGGGAAGTCTCTCTCCTTTCCACCGAGCAGCTGCCCTTCCTGCGGCGCCCGGATCCGGCCGCGGGACAATGTGCCGGTGGTCGGCTTTCTCCTGTTGAAGGGGCGCTGCCGGGACTGCGGGGGGGCGATCTCCCCGCGCTACCCCCTGGTGGAGGCCCTCATGGCAGGGCTCTCGGTGGGTCTCTGGGCCCTCCACGGCCCGAGTCCCCTCTTCGCGGTCCACTTCATCTTCCTGGCGGGCCTGGTGGCCGTGACGTTCATCGACTTCGACCTCAAGATCATCCCCGACTCCCTGAGCCTCGGCGGAGTCGCGGTTGGGCTGGGGTGTTCGTTTCTGACCCCCCTGGGGTGGAAGGCGAGTCTCGCCGGGATCGGCCTGGGGGGGGGCATCCTCCTGGCCGTGGCCGGCGGGTACTATCTCGTGACCCGACGGGAGGGGATGGGTCTGGGGGACGTAAAATTCCTTGCAGCCATCGGGGCCTTCCTGGGGTGGGAGGCCGTGCTCTTCACGGTGTTCGTGTCCTCGCTGGTGGGCTCTGCGGTGGGCCTCTCCCTGGCGGCGTGCCGGGGTGCCGGGTTGAAGCTGGAGGTCCCCTTCGGGCCCTTCCTCGCCGTCGGCGCGGCCGCCTGGGTCTTCGCCGGCCCGCCCCTTGTGGGGTGGTACTTCGGGATCTTCCTTTGATCGGGGCTGGCCTGCCGCGGCCCGTGCGTTGACACCCCAGCGAGTGCTCTGCTAGCTTCCGCGCTTGCTCGGGCGGCCGATCCGCCCGCAGTGTTCTCGTTCGAGAAAGGAGGCGCTCCATGAAAAAATGGGCCTTGCTCGCCGCGGCCCTGGCGCTGGCGGCCGGTTCCGCCGGGGCTTCGGAAACCATCAAGATCGGGCTCATGGCGCCGCTCACGGGCTCCTGGGCGAGCGAGGGCCAGGAGATGAAACAGATCCTGGATCTGCTGGCCCGGGAGCTCAACGAGGCCGGCGGACTCCTGGGCAGGAAGGTGGAAGTGGTGGCCGAGGACGATGCCGGCGACCCCCGCACGGCGTCCCTGGCGGCCCAGCGCCTGACAACCCGGGGGGTGGTCGCGGTCGTGGGAACCTACGGGTCGTCGATCACCGAGGCGAGCCAGACCATCTACGACGAGGCCGAGATCGTGCAGATCGCGAACGGTTCCACAGCCGTCCGCCTGACGGAGAAGGGACTCGAGTACTTCCTGCGCACCTGCCCCCGGGACGACGAACAGGGCCGGGTCGCCGCGCTGACACTGCAGGCCAGGGGCTTCAAGAAGGTGGCGATCCTCCACGACAACACCAGCTACTCGAAGGGGCTGGCCGAGGAGGCGCGCGGGCTTCTCGGCCGGGCCGGGGCCGCGGTCGTCTTCTTCGATGCCCTGACGCCGGGCGAGCGAGACTACACGGCGATCCTGACGAGGCTCAAGGCCGCCGGACCGGACGCCGTGTTCTTCACCGGGTACTACCCCGAGGCCGGTCTCCTCCTCCGGCAGAAGAAGGAGATGAACTGGGACGTGGCCTTCCTGGGGGGTGACGCCACGAACAACCCGGACCTCGTGAAGATCGCCGGCGCCGGTGCCGCCGAGGGCTTCCTCTTCCTGAGCCCGCCGGTTCCGCAAGACCTCCCCTACGGCCGGGCCAAGGCGTTCCTCGCTTCCTACAACGCGGCCTACGGCAGAGCCCCGGGCTCGATCTGGGCGGTGCTGGCCGGGGACGGCTTCCTCACGGCGGTTGCCGGCATCGAGGGCGCCAAGAGCACCGAGGCCGCCGCCGTCGCGGGGTACCTGAAGAAGGACCTGGTGGACTTCGCCGGTCTTACGGGTCCCATCGCCTTCAACGAGAAGGGCGACCGGGTGGGCGAGGTGTACAAGGTCTACCGCGTCGACGACGCCGGCGGGTTCGTCCTCCAGCCGTAGGGGCGACGCATGCGTCGCCCTTACGTGACCCCTTGTGCCGGATTCCCGGGCCATAAGGATTTCTAGGCGCAAGCGGTTTTCCACGGTTTCTGCGCAACCGGGCGAGCACCCCATGGAACAGTTCTTCCAGCAGCTCACCAACGGGCTCGCCGTGGGCGGCATCTACGCGCTGATCGCCCTGGGCTACACCATGGTGTACGGCGTGCTGCGCCTGATCAACTTCGCCCACGGCGATCTCTTCATGCTCGGCGCCTACCTGGGCATGACGCTCCTCGTCTCGCTCGGGCTGCGGGACGCCCTCGGCCCCGTGCTCGGGGTCGCCGTGCTGGCGGTCATGGTCATGGGACTCGTGGGGCTGGTGGGTGCCCTCCTGGAGCGCACGGCCTACCGTCCCCTGCGGGAGTCTCCCCGGCTCTCGGCGGTGGTCTCGGCGCTGGGGGCCTCCATCTTCCTCCAGAACACGATCATGCTCGTCTACGGGGCCCGCTTCCAGGTGTATCCCCAAGACGTCCTGCCCCGGGTCGCCGTGCCGATCTTCGGCGTGCCCGTGCCCCTCATGCGGCTGCTCATCGTGGGTGCGTCGGTGGTGCTCATGGCGGCTCTGTACCTCTTCATCCAGCGCACCCGCATCGGCACCGCCATCCGGGCGGCCGCCATCGACCAGGGCGCGGCGCGGCTCATGGGCATCGACGTGGACCGGGTGATTCTGGTGGTCTTCCTGCTGGGGCCGGCGTTGGGCGGGGTCGCCGGGTTGATGGTGGGGCTCTACTACGGCCAGATCAACTTCACCATGGGCTGGGTCTACGGCCTCAAGGCCTTCACCGCGGCCATCCTCGGCGGGATCGGGAACATCCCCGGGGCCATGGTGGGGGGCCTGCTCCTCGGCGTGATCGAGGCCCTCGGGGCCGGGTACGTCTCCATGGCCTGGAAGGACGCCATCGCCTTCCTGGTCCTGATCGGCATCCTCATCGTCCGGCCCACGGGGCTCCTGGGCGAGCGGGTGGCCGAGAAGGTCTGATGCGTCCGGCCGTGGTCGTGTACGGGCTGGCTGCCGTCGTCCTGGCCGCCTGTCCGCTCTATCTCAACGCCTACTGGGTGGACGTGCTCAACAGCGTCGGGCTCTACGGGCTCCTGGCCCTGAGCCTGAACGTGATCCTGGGCGACGCGGGGATGTACAACATGGGTCACGCGGCCTTCTACGCCGTGGGGGCCTACACGGCCGCGATCCTCAACACCCGGTTCGGGGTGCCGCTGCTCTGGGCCCTCCCGGCGGCCGGCCTCGCGGCGGGCATCTTCGGCGCCCTGGTGGCCCGGCCGGTCATCCACCTGCGCGGGGACTACCTGCTCATCGTGACCATCGGGATGGGAGAGATCGTTCGGATCGCCCTGGTGAACGACGTCTTCGGGCTCACCGGCGGACCGAACGGCATCTTCGGCATCGACCGCCCGGAGCTCTTCGGACGCCGCATCCGCAAGCCCGCCGAGTTCTTCTACCTGATCTGGGGGTTCACCGCCCTCAGTCTCTTCCTCCTCTACCGGCTCCGGCACTCTCGTTTCGGGCGGGCGCTGAACTACCTGCGGGAGGACCCGGTGGCCGCCGAGGGGAGCGGCATCGACGCCGCCCGGTACCGCCTCGGAGCCTTCGCGATCGGGGCAGCCTGGGCGGGTATGGCCGGGAGTCTGTATGCGGGAAAGATGACCATCATCTCCCCTGAGTCCTTCAGCTTCTGGGAGGCGGCCACGTCCCCGGAGTCGGGCCGGCCGCCGGTTCCGGGCGTGAAGAACATCATGATCGTGATCCTGGGTGGGTCGGGCAGGCTCGCCGGGGTGCTCCTGGCGGCGTTCCTGATCGTCGGGCTCCCGGAGGTGTTCCGGGGCTTCGCCAGCGCCCGGATGCTGATTTTCGGCCTCGTCATGATGGTGATGATGGTGGTCCGCACCCAGGGCCTCTTCCCGCCGAGGCCTCGCACCTTCGGGCTGGCGGGGGGAGCGGAAGGGGGCAAGCGGTGAGCCTGCTCGAAGTGCGCGGGGTCACCAAGGCGTTCGGCGGGCTCACGGCGGTCAACCGGGTCTCCTTCGAGGTCGCAGAGGGCCAGATCGTGGGCCTCATCGGGCCCAACGGCGCCGGCAAGACCACGGTCTTCAACCTGATCACGGGCAACTACCGGCCCGACGGGGGGCGCATCTCCTTCAACGGCCGGGACATCACCGGCCTCGCCACCCACCGGATCGTCTCCCTGGGGGTCGCGCGCACCTTCCAGACCATCCGCCTCTTCCAGCGTCTCTCGGCCGTGGAGAACGTGCTCGCCGGGTGTCACTGCCGGATGCGGTCCGGGGCCCTGGCCGGGATGCTGCGGACCCGGTCCGAGCGGCGGGAGGAGGCGGAGGCCCTGGAGCGGGCCCTCGGGGAAC
>CAZYJP010000134.1:0-6276 GCA_964647795.1 uncultured Thermodesulfobacteriota bacterium | reverse complement strand
GGGCGGGGCCCTTGCCGATGTCCGGCAGATCCGGGGAATCGCCTACCGGACTTCCCAGCCGCCGGAGGGCGACGCTGTCCTGCGCCTGCCGCCGGCCGAAGAGTCCGCAGCCACCCACGAGGCCTTTTTCGAGTACTTCCAGGCCCTGTACCGTGCCCTCCTGGAACCCGTGATCCCCGTGACGGTACAGCCCCACGGCCTCCAAGCCGTGGTGGTCAATCCGCCCGCCGAGCCCCTCTCGCCCCGAGAGCTCGACGCGGTGTACCGGCTGCCTTTCCTCCGCGCCTACCCAGAGCGGTACGACGACCGGGGAGGCATCCCGGCGCTGGCACCGGTTCGCCACTCGGTGGTGACCCACCGGGGCTGTTACGGGGGGTGCTCCTTCTGCGCCATCTCCGCCCACCAGGGCAAGGGGGTGGTGAGCAGGCCCGCCGAAGGGATCGTGTCCGAGGTCCGTCGCCTGGCGGCGAACCCGGACTTTCGGGGAACGATTCAGGACGTGGGCGGACCGACCGCCAACATGTACGGGACGGGGTGCCGCAAGGCCGGGCCGGGGGGGTATGCCTGCAGCCGGCCGAGCTGCCTTACCCCGGACGTGTGCCCCCAACTGGAGACCTCGGGCGCCGCCTATCTGGAGTTGCTCCGCACCGTGCGCCGGGTCCCGGGGGTCAAGCACGCGTTCGTCGCCTCCGGGTTGCGGCACGACCTGCTGATGCTGCCCGGTCAGCGTCGACTCCTGCGGGAGCTCTTGCAGCACCACGTCGGGGGCCAGCTCAAGGTGGCACCGGAACACGTAGCCAGCCGCGCCCTCCGCCTCATGGGAAAGCCCTACGCCCGCACGTACCGGGAGTTTCGGGAGCTCTTCGAGAGCGTGCGGCGAGAGATCGGCAAGCCTCTCTACCTCATCCCGTACCTGATGACCGGTCACCCCGGGTGCGACCTGCGCGATGCCCTCGACCTGGCCGAGTTCGCCAAGGAGCTCGGCCGCTTCGCGGAACAAGTGCAGGACTTCACGCCCACCCCGATGACCGCCTCCACCTGCATGTTCTACACGGGCCGCGACCCGGCAACCGGCGAGGAGGTCCTGGTACCCCGGGGCAAGGAAAAGCACGTCCAGCGGGCACTGGTCCAGTACCGAGACCCGAAAAACCGGGTGCTCCTGACGCGCTACTTCCACGCCCTCGGTCGGCCCGGCGTGTTGCGCACCCTGTACGGTCCTGAGAGGCGCGGCCCGGGGCCGACGAGGCACGACACCCGCACGCCAGCCGCCAGAGGGCGCCAAGACGGCCGCACCCACAAGCGCTGACCCTTCGCTCCGGGGCCGATCGAAAGGGGGGTTGCCGGGGCCGTTCCCAGCGAAGGGGCTCCCCCGACCCGCTCTGCGGCGGGGCGGTGGATCCTGGCGTCGTGCCGTCTTTGACTCCCTCGGCGGCCTGTGCTAATCACACGAACGGCGTGCAACCCCACCGCCCAGAGGAGTGCTCATGAACGTCGGCAAGCGAATCCGGAGGATGCGGGAGGCCCAGGACATGACCCACGGCCAGGTGGCGGAGCTCACGGGCCTGGAGCTCGGCTACCTCGAGGCCGTCGAGGAAGGCCGCGAGGTTCCCTCCATCGGTGCGGTGCTCAAGATCTCTCGGGCCTTGGGATCTCGCATGGGGCAGATCATCCACGGGGCGGGGCCCAGATCTGACATCTTCAGCGTCGTCCCCGCCGGAAACGGTGCCGCGGTGGACCGCGCCAGCGGCCAGGTCCAGCGCACGGGCCAGGGCTACACGTACATGAGCCTCCTTGCGGCGGACATCCGGGGCCAGGGCATGGAGCCCTTCCTCGTGACCTTCGACCCCGAGGCGGCGGCTACGGTGCAGCCCATGGTCCACGAAGGGGAAGAGTTCATCTACGTGCTGTCCGGCACCCTCGAGCTCCTCTACGACGGGGAAACCTACACCCTGAAGAAGGGCGACAGCCTCTACGTCGACTCCTCGAGGCCCCACGCACTGCGGGGCATCGGGAAGACCCCTCCCCAGGCGCTGGCGGTGATCCTGGCCAAGGACTGAGCGGCACGTCACAGGAGGTCCGCGAGGGGAGTGAAAGGTACCCCGAACGCCTCCGCCACCGGCCGGCACGTGACGCGGCCGTCCCAGGTGTTGACCCCCTTGGCCAGGGCCGGATCTGCCCGCAAGGCGCCCCCGGGGTCGGCTGAGGCAAGCTTGCGGCAGTAAGGCAAGGTGACGTTGGTGAGGGCGTGGGTGCTCGTCATGGGCACCGCGCCCGGGATGTTCGGGACGCAGTAGTGGACCACCCCCTCCTCCAGGTATACCGGGGAGGCGTGGCTCGTCGGCCGGCTGGTGGGGCTGATGCCCCCCTGGTCGATGGACACGTCGACGAACACGCTCCCGCGCCTCATCCCGCGCAGGACGTCCCGATCCACCAGGTGGGGGGCCTTGGCCCCCACCACCAGCACGGCGCCCACGAGCATGTGACAGGCCGCCGCGGCCTCTCGGATGTTTCGGCGGTTGGACATCAGCGTGACGACCTTCCCGTCGAAGATGTCGTCGATGTACGACAACCTCGCGTGGTTCACGTCGATGATGACCACCTCGGCCCCGAGCCCGTAGGCCACCTTGGCAGCGTTGATCCCCACGGCCCCGCCCCCCAGGATCACGATGCGCCCGTGCTTGGTGCCGGGCACGCCTCCGAGGAGGATTCCCATCCCCCCCTTCTCTCGCTGCAGGAACGCGGCGCCCAACTGGACGGCCATCTTCCCGGCGACCTGGCTCATGGGCGCGAGGAGCGGGAGGCTCCCGTCCGCCAACTGGATGGTCTCATAGGCTACCGCTCGGATCCCCTTCTCCAGGAGCACCCGCCCCAGTTCGGGAAGGGGGGCGAGGTGGAGGAACGTGAAGAGAGTCTGGCCCGGCCGCAGGAGAGCATACTCCGAAGCAAGTGGCTCCTTGACCTTCATCACCAGATCGGCACCGCCCCACACCGCTTCCCCACTGCGCACGATCTCGGCACCCGCCGCCCGGAATTCGTCGTCGCCGATGCCGCTCCCGGCCCCAGCATTCGTCTCGATGACGACGGTATGCCCGTCGGACACCAGTTCCTCAACTCCCGACGGCACGATCCCCACCCGGTACTCGTTGTCCTTTATCTCGCGCGGAACGCCGATGACCATGTCCTCTCCTCCTTCTGCGGTGGCCGGGGCAGGATCATATCCCCGCCCCGGGCCTGGGTCCACCGCGCGAAGGGGAGCACCCGGGGTACTGGATCACTCGCTGACCTCCATGCTCCCATGGGTCCCAGGCTGCCCCGAGGGGCACTAGACCCCCGCTTCAACCGCGTAAGTGGAAATCCCCTGGAAAGGGGACGCGGCCTCACGTATAAGCTGCTCATCTCAGGGTGTCCCGTGGGTCGCCGCCGGCGCACCTCCCCGGCGCCCCGCCCGGGGGGCCGTGATGATCCCTGACGATGGCAGCCGTCCGGCTCCCACAACACGCTGATCGGTTGGCGCCCGTGCACCCAGTCCCTGCCCGACGGCCCACTCGCTCTCACCTCCTGCCGAGCTTTCGCCGGCCCGCCGGACGAGGTCTCCTCCGAACCGCTGTCCTGGGACTCTTGGTACTGGTGGGGCCGGGTCTCGCGGCCGGCGTGGCAGAAGACGACCTCGACTCCGACGAAGGGACCGCGGACCGGGTCCACGACTACGTGGGGGAGACCGTCGAGGCTTTGGCCCGCCGCCTGGACGACTTCTTTGCCGGAGACCTCGCCTATCTGGAAGCGACCGGCAGCTACCTACAGATCGGGGGCTCCGCACTCTGGGAACAAGGGAGGGGTTGGAAGTTCGACGACCGGCTCCGCCTCCGACTCGTCCTGCCCCGAACCCAGAAGCGCTTCCGACTCGTCCTCGAGAGCGAGCGTGAACCCGAGCAGACCCAACCCGCGGAAGAGGAGCGGCCGGTCCCTCCCCCGCTTTCCGAAAGCAGGAGCACACTGCTCGGACTGGAGGGCAGCCTTCAGGAGACGAGGCGCTGGCGGGTCTCGCTGACGGGGGGGGTGAAGTTTCCCCTCCCGCCGGACCCGTTCGTGCGCCTGCGGGGACGCTTGCGGGTCCCGGTGGCCTCCTGGCACTTTCGGTTCACCCAGAGCCTGTTCTGGTTCCGCTCGGATGGGTATGGCGAGACCACGGCCGTGGACCTCGACCGGTCCCTATCGGGGAGCGTTCTCTTCCGCAGTTCGTCCAGCGCCACGTTCCTCCTGGACGAGAGCAACTTCGAGCTCGCCCAGAGCTTCGGCGTGTACCACCACCTCAGCAGTCGCGACGCCCTGACGTACTCTTACACCGTCCTCGGCGAAACCAACCCAAGGACCCAGGTCACGGACCACGTGGTAGGCATCCGGTACCGGCGGGGCCTCTACCGAGACTGGCTGTTCTTCGAGGTCGAACCCGGTCTTCGCTTCTCACGGGAAGACGATTTTCGGCGGATCGCCTTCGTGGGCTTCAAGCTGGACGCGGTCGCTCGGGACGACTGAGAGCCCTCGCCGCCGGCTGTTTTCCGTTGCCTCCCGGCTCTTCCGTCCTCCGTACGGCCGTGGCGCCCTATCGCGGGGCACGCCCCCCCCCGGAGGCCGCACCCGGACAGCCCGGGCACCCCTTGGCCGCGGATCCCAACCCTGCACATTCCACCAAAGCCGCGGGCCTCAGAGCGCGCCCTCTCCCCGCTCCCCGGTCCGGATTCGGACCACGTCCTGGACGGGGTAGACGAAGATCTTCCCGTCTCCGCTCTTCCCCGTCCGAGCGTTCGCCGCAATGGTGTCTACGACCTTTGCTGCCAGGTCCTCCCCCACGACCACCTCGAGCTTGACCTTCGGCACGAAATCCACGGTGTACTCCGCCCCCCGGTAGACCTCCGAGTGCCCCTTCTGACGGCCGAAACCCCGCACTTCGGTGACGGTCATGCCCTGCACCCCCAATTCCTGCAGCGCTTCCTTGACCGGGTCGAGGCGAAACGGCTTGATGATGGCATCGATCTTGATCATGGACTCATCCTCCGGGGCGCTGAGCCCCTCTGTGGCGTTCGACCCCTTCCGGCGCCAAGTTCCACGGCCGGGTGGCCGTGGACGATCGAAGGGCGGTCCGGCTGCAGGCCGGATTCTCGCCGTACCCGCCTCTCCTCCCGCAGCCTGATCACCCGCAAGACCTCGTTCTGCGTTCTTTACACGAAGCGTGCCACGACCCGGTCGGGGTTCCGGGGGCGACACCGGAGCGCCGTTTTCCGCTGGCGGAACCCCGCGGGCGGGAGACGAAGGCGAACGGCTCAGGCTAAGTCATTTTTGTCTCATTATAGCTTTATAATCACAAATTTGTCTCTCCAAGTCCTCGACCGCACGCCCGTGACGACGGGTGGGCAACCGCGGAAAACAGCCCCGACAGCATCGTCGCGGCAGCCGCCGGAGCCGGAAGGCACCCGTGGCACGCCCCTTGAAAAGGCCGACACCATCGCCGACGTACCCGCACAACCCGGTTCCCGAAACGACGAACCCCAACGCGGAGCAGACACCGTGGAAAATCAGATCTTCGAACTGAAGTACGCCCTCGACACCTTTTACTTCCTCGTATGCGGTGCCCTGGTGATGTGGATGGGGGCCGGGTTCGCCATGTTGGAGGCAGGGCTGGTGCGAGCCAAGAACACTACCGAGATCCTGGCGAAGAACGTCGCCCTGTTCGCCGTCTCCTGCATCATGTACCTGGTGTGCGGCTACGCCGTCATGTACGACGGCGCTCTCTTCCTGCGGGGCATCGAACTCTCGGGGGCACCCGGTGCCGACGACCTGACCGCACACGTGCTGGCGGCCTCGGCCGAGGCCGGGTTCGGGGGGGACGCGGTGTACGCGGGCGCCTCGGACTTCTTCTTCCAGGTGGTCTTCGTGGCCACCGCGATGTCGATCGTCTCGGGGGCTGTGGCCGAGCGGATGAAGCTGTGGGCGTTCCTCGCCTTCGCCGTGCTCATGACCGGACTCATCTACCCGCTCGAGGGGTCCTGGACCTGGGGCGGCAAGGCCGTGTTCGGCCTCTTCAACCTGGGCGACCTGGGCTTCAGCGACTTCGCCGGCTCGGGAATCGTGCATCTGGCGGGGGCTTCGGCAGCCCTTGCCGGCGTGCTCCTCCTCGGCGCCCGCAGGGGCAAGTACGGCCCCGGCGGCCAGGTGAACGCGATCCCCGGCGCCAATCTGCCCCTGGCTACCCTGGGCACCTTCATCCTGTGGATGGGCTGG
>CAZYJP010000133.1:0-6285 GCA_964647795.1 uncultured Thermodesulfobacteriota bacterium | reverse complement strand
AGCCCGTTCACGGCCGGGTCCAGGAGGTCCTCCGCAGCCCCCACCCGGGTCGCTGCCACCGGCGTGCCGCACGCCAGGGCTTCCAGCGCCACCAGGCCGAAACTCTCGTAGTAGGAAGGGAGCACGAGGAGGTCCGCCGCGCTGTAATAGGTTGGGAGCTCCTGCTGGTCCACCCTCCCCCGAAACGACACCATACCCGAGATCCCCAGCGCGTGGGCCCGTGCCTCCAGTGAAGATGCCGAAGGCGAGTCAGGTCCGTCGCCCCCAACCAGGACCAGGCGCAGCCCCGAGCCGGAGGTCATCCCGGAGAAGGCCTCCAGGAGCCGCTCGGCCCCCTTGACCGGCGTGAACCGGCCGACGTAGAGCAATACCGGGGCCTCCCGGGCAAGCCCCAACCTCTCCCGGCTCGCTGCCCGGTCCTGGGGCAGGAAGTGCCCCAAGCGGACCCCGCAGGGGATGACCGCCACCCGGTGCGGTGGAACTCCGCAGTAACGTGTCAGGTGTTCCCGCTCCCGCGGGGTGGGTGCCACCACCCGATCGCACCCGCGGGCGACTGCCGCCTCCTCGGCGAGGCGACAGTCCGGCTCGGCCTCGCCGCACCCGGCGTGATTCTTCGCGGCGCCCAGGGTGTGGAACATCACCAGGTGGGGCACGCCCCAGAGCTCCGCTGCAGCCGCGCCCAGACAACCCGAGAGCCAGTAGTGGCTGTGCACGAGGTCGTAGCGGCAGCCGTCATGGGCCCGGAACCCCTCCAGTGCCCGGAGGAAACCGGGCAGGCGGGGGTAGAGTCCCAGCTTGCCGTCGTGTCCGTTGACCCCGCCGTCCAGGTGGACCAGGCGGACGTTCGGACCTACGACCCGAGCCCGGGCCGGCTCGGGCGGAACCTGCCGAGTGAAGAGGTCCACCCGGTGGCCCCGGCGTCCCAGCTCCCACGCCAACTCTCGGACGTACACGCTCATGCCCCCGGTGTCCCGGGTTCCCAACTCCCCGAAGGGGCTCGAGTGCAGGCTCAGCATCGCGATGCGGAGCGGTGGTCCTCTCATGGCCGGGGTTCCCCTCACGCCGGGCAGACACCCCGGCAGCTCACGGACGAATGAGGCGACAGCGTGCCAACGGCACGGCGCGGCCCCCGAGGCGACGCTTGTATGCCTCGTCTCCCTTCAAGAAGTCGTAACGGCTCAGTCCCCTCGCGATACTATCCCGAATGCTCCACACCTTGCTCAGGATGCCCACGCTCAATCCTTCCCACCGCGGGTCGTAGCCGTTGTTGTAGAGGTGGATCGTCCCCCGGTACTCGAAACACAGGACCCCCGCCACCGTCTCCCCCCCCACTTCGAGGAAGGACAGGTTGAGGAGCCCCTCCCGATCCGTGCTCGCCAGGAGCTCTCGAAAGAAGCCCCCGCGCCCCCCGTCGAGGAACGACGCCTTGTCGGTCCGGTATCCCGAGAAGAGATCCAGGAACCGCTCCCCCTCCTCCCCCGCCGCTGCCCCGGGCTCGGCGCGGCGGAAGCGTACCGTCCCGACCGCCTCCAGGCGCCGGAGCTTTCGACGCACCTCATGCCGCTCCTTCTTCGCCAGGGACTCGAGAAAACCCTCCCAGGTCCGGGGAAGGTCGAGCACCGGGGCGACTCCCTCCGACTCCCACGACACCACCCACCCTGCCGCCTCGGCCGCAAGGGGCAACCGTGTCCGCACCGTCGAATCCGGGCGCACCGGTCCCAGGTCGAGGCGCCGCACCCCCGACGCCTCGAGATGATCGAGGAGCGCGCGGAAGAAGACGTCATCGTCCCCTTCCCCTCCCTGCCCCGGCGGAGCTACGACGAAATCCTGATAGTCGCACACGTCCGGGCTGCCGAGGAACCACGCCCTCTCTCGCCGGACCCGAAGGGGCGCAACCCCGAGAATCCTGCCGCCCCGCCACACCGCACGAAGCAGAGGGGCCTCTCCCGCGCCCAGGGTGGCCAGCCACGCCCCCAGCCAAGGAGGCAGAACGAAGAGACAGTCCCATTCGAGGTCGGTGCCCGGGTCCCGCCAGAGCTCCGAGAGGGCCGGCAGGGTGAGGTCCCTGACCACCGTCGACTCGGCTGCCGCGGCCTTCGTCCCTGCACCGGAGCCCCCTACCACGGCTGCCCGCGCGCGCCCCTCAGGGCAAGGAATGCCATCGGGTCCCTTCGCGGGTGTCCTCCACGTGGATCCCGGCCTCGAGCAGTTGTTCCCGGAGCGCGTCCGCTTCTACCCATTTCCCTTCACCCCGCCACCGCTCCCTGAGGTTCAACAGCCCCTGCACCAACGGGGACAGGATCTCCCGGCGGCCCTCGGCACTCCGGGTCGCAGCCGCCTCGCCCAGGAGGACCAGCATTTCCCTCAGGGCCTCCCGGACCTGGGAAATGGTCCCTTCCTCCGAGAGCTCTCGATGCGCCATCCAGACCAGTCGGTCGAAGTCCAATAGGGCCTGCACCGAGGCCCGGAAGTCGCGGTGCTCCGTGCCCCCGTGGAACGCTTCCTCGATGCGGTGCGCTTCCTCCCAGAAGGAATTGGGCGGGACGTCCTCTCCCTCTGCTCGGCCCCCCCGGAGCAGCCCGGTCTCGGCCCAGCCCTCGCCCTCGGACGGCCCTTCCCCGAACACCGACAGATCGAAGCGTTCCCCCTTGTTGAAAATCCGCTCCGCCCCACCCCTTCGAACGGTGACCCCCCCGATTCCTCGGACCTCACCGACCCCCTGCCCCAGATCCAGGACACACGCGGTATGCTCGTCGATCCCCAGGACGGCCACTTCGTCGGGAAGGAGGGCCTCGAGCGCCCGAAAACGGGGCTCACCGGTGTAACAGAAGCGGGTGTCGTGGGTGCCGCCCTCGGCGTTGTTCCAGTGGGGGACAACGGCCAGGTCCAGGCCGAAACGGCCGAGGAGGTTGATCCCCTCTACCCAATGCGGGTCCGCCCCCACCTTGTAGATCTCGTACACCGGAAGGGTGAAACGACCCAGGGTGAGGGCGGCGGCACTGGCCGCCGTCACACACCGCCCCTCTCCCACCCGCCCGGCCAGGACATCGGGCACCGGAGAATCCCGCCACTGGCGGACCGCGTAGGTCGGGCTCCCCGGCCCCACCAGGACGTAGTCGGCGCGGCGCAGATACCCTAGGGCCTGCGCCCCTTCATAGGTGGCGAGGACTCCCGCGGACCGGAGGGAAACCACCGTCAAAGGGTGGCGCACCCGCTGCCGGAAAAACTCCACCGCCCTTTCCGAGATCTGGTCCACGTTGAGCTGGAAGCCCGCCGGGGTGTCCAGGAAGACGGCCCGCGGAGAGGACCCGAGCCTGCCCAGCAGCTCCTTGTGGACTTCCACCATGGAGGCGGTCAATTCGCCCGATCCCATCAACGCCACAACCCCCCGGGGCGAAGCCATGGGTGTCTCCTCTCGCAGGATACTGAAGAACCCCCGGGGGCATCCGCAAGAAGGTGCGCGGCTGGAGCTTGAACCCGGGGACGAGCACCAGGCGGGGCTGACGGTCCCACCCGTCGGGGCAGGCTGATACGGGACGACCCCGGCGCCCCCGACAGAGCACGGACGCCCCGGCCAAAAGGCCCGAACCGCGCAGCGATTCGGGCCTCACAGCTCCTTCGGGGCCGCCCCGGCGGCCCTCCGCGAGCTACTTCTTTTTCTTGCCTCGAGCGGCGCGAGCCTCTACCAGGCGTTCGGCAAGGTTGAGATCCTTCGCCATCCTCTTGCGGGCCTCGGAGTAGTTCTTGGCCACGAGTGAGGTGCCAGCGGGAATTCCGAACGCTCGCCGGTACTGGCCGGGCTTCATGTCATGCGCGGTGCTGAGGTGACGCTTCAGCGTCTTCATCCCCTTGCCGCACACCATGCAGAAGACCTTCTCGGACCCGAAGGCCGCAGCCAGAGGCACGGCCGGCTTGAGCTTCTCCGGCTCCTCCGAGACGATCTCCACGGGCAGCTCGCCTTCTCCTTCGATCCCCCCGGAGAGGCCGGCCAGCTTCGCATAGACCTGATCGATCTCCCCGAGAAGATCCGCCTGGCTCAATTCGTTCATGGAGGCATGGGACGCCACGATGTCGGCCGTCATCTGCAGCAGCAATCTCTTGTCCATCCAAACCCCTCCTTCTGAAGAAGGTCTCCGAGCGTTGGCTTTCCTATATAACGAATGGAGTGACACAGTGCAAGGGGTGTTGTTAAAAAAACTCCCAAATTGACGTCTCCCTCTCAACATTCGACTTCCCGCCAGAGATTATCGTCCAAGCTCTCAATGCCGTGCAGTGCGTCGATATCTGCCCACCGAGGCGAGCAGGCATTGTGGAACTCCCTCTCCCTTGAACGGTCCTTGCCTGGAAAAAACAAGAGCGGCCTTGTTCGGAAGCCCCCACGGTCCCGCTATTGCCGACGCCGCTCCAACCTCTAGGGCATGTCGAGAGCTGTTCTGGGAACACGCGAAAACCATATCTAGCAGGCTGCTGAAAAAGCAGCCTGCCTGCGTCCCATGGATGGGGCGCCGAATCGCGGCGCTTGAAAAGCGTAGTGATTCGTGAGGGTTCGGGGCCGTCCCCGAGACGATTTCCCAGGAACAGGGGAATCGGACGAGCCGTCGGCGCGCCCGGAGGGCGAGCCCCGGGACGGGGCGAGTCAACCCGTAGCTGAAAAACCCAGGGAGGGGGCTTTCAGCACCCCGCTGGGATGGATGGCACTGAAGCCCGGAGTCAGGAAGGCGCCCAGGGGGTCAGGGGGCCCGGATCCGCTGTCTCCGGGGCATGCGACCACCGCGAACGAACTGCTGCGGCGATGCCGCCGTTCCGCCTCTACCCTGGGGAAGAGGCCGAACGGGGTGAGTGAGGGAGTTCGGTACCGATGGATCGCCACCGGGCTCCGGAGACCCGGGAACCATCAGTCTCCTGCTGCCTCACCCTCCTCGACAGCCACGACCCGAAGGCCGTCGCCGGAGCCAAGCTCCACCAGAACCCCATCTTCGGTTTCGACTCGTGGACAGAGAGCGTCCCCTCGGCCGGCTCGCCGGACCTCGGCGAGGCGACCGTCCGACAGACGCACAAGGGCCCCTTCTGCCAGCACGCCCAGGAGCGACGCAAGCGCGGTCACGTAACACCGGGGGAGACAACCCCGGCCCACCTCGTGGATCAGGGCGCTAAAGGCCCTAGGGGCGCTCCAGGAGCCACGGTAGGGCCTCACGGTCCGGAGCGCGTCGTAGACGTCGGCAACGGCGACAAGAAGAGCTGCCGGGTGGGGAGCGCCTCCCCCCTCCAGGGACGGATAGCCGGTGCCGTCGCACCGCAGATGGTGCTGGCACGCCACCACCGGGAGCAGGGGGTCCACGTCACCCCGGAGGCGCAGTAGGATCGCCGCACCCGACAGGGGGTGGCGGTTCATGATTGCGCGCTCGGCGTCGTCCAGTGCCCCCGGCTTGTTGAGGACCTCCAAGGGGATCTTCTCCTTTCCCACGTCGTGGCAGAGAGCCGCTAGGGAGAGGGCCTTGAGTCTCGCCTCGGTCACGCCCAGCCGCCGTCCCAGAGCTGTTGCGATGACGCACACGTTGAGGGCGTGGGTGAAGGTGTAGTCGTCGTGGCCCTTGAGGGCCCGGGCGGGGCGCAGCAGGTCCTCTCCCGCGGCCAGGTGACTCGCGACCGAGAACACCACCTCCTGGGCTCGAGCCAGACCCTCCGGACTCCCCTGAGAGAGATGGCCCAGGGCCTGTTGGACGTCCGGCAGCAGCTTCTGGTACGAAAGGGGCAGGACCTCCGTGTCCTGGCGCTCCGTCTCCCCTTCCACACAGACCACGCCCGCTCGGATGGGTCCCCCCAGGGCACCGTTGCCTTTCCCGACGAGGGACTCCACCCATTCCTCGAACTCTCTCGCGGTAACGTCTGCCTCGATCTGAAGGGCCTCCTGCCCCCGGGCCGCCAGGGTCTCCATGAGTGCCCTCAGGGAAGACGGAGGGTCTGGCAGGGTCTGATTTTCGACCACCAGACTCGAGCCGAGCCGAGCGATCCGAACCTTGCAGCCCAGCCGCGCCAGCGCGTCCCCGGCGCGTTCGGCCGCCTTCCGCACCTGCTCGTTTCCCCCCGGATAGATCCGCCGGGCACGGTACAGCGCCCCCAGATCCCGCATAAACCGGCCCAGTTCCCCCATCACGAAGTCCTTCCGAACCCTGACGAGCTGAGCGTGTTCTCCACCAAGGCCCGCTCCTCCGCCCCCATGGTTCCCTGCCGCAGGAAGTCGCCGAGGATGTTTCGGGCCGCGGGGACATCGAACCGCCCCAGGGC
>CAZYJP010000132.1:0-6295 GCA_964647795.1 uncultured Thermodesulfobacteriota bacterium | reverse complement strand
CGCTCTCGCCGGTGAGGAGCACCGGTGCGCCGGTCTCGGCCACCTTCTCCACGAGCCGGAACACCCGCTGCATGGGCGGCGAGTCGCCCACGAGGTTTTCGAAGCCGTACCGGCGGGTCACTTCCTTTCGTAGACGGACGTTCTCGGTCTCGAGGCTCTTCACCCGGAGGGCCTTCGCCACGGTGAGCTTGAGCTCGTCGCGGTTGAAGGGCTTGGTGATGTACTCGAACGCCCCGGCCTTCATCGCCTCCACGGCCATCTCGATGGTGCCGAAGGCCGTGATCATGATGACCTGGGTGTCCGGCGCGGTCGCCCGCACCCGCCGCAACAGATCCATGCCGTCCATGCCGGGCATCTTGATGTCGGTCACGACAAGATCGAAGCGGGTCTTTTCGAGGGCCGCCAGGGCGTCGCCGCCGCTCGCCGCCGTGGCCACCGCGTGCCCCTCCTGGGCCAGGTTGTACTCCACGATCCTTCGCAGGCTCGCGTCGTCGTCGACCACCAGGACCTTTGCCATGGGCACCTCGTATGGCTCTAGGATCAGGGGTCAGGGGTCAGGAGTCGGGGGCCAGGGGCAGGGTCAGGGTGAAGCGGGCCCCTCCCTCCGCGCGGTTTTCGGCCTCGATGCTTCCCCCGTGGGCTTCGGCGATGCGCCGGCTGATGGCGAGCCCCAGGCCCGTGCCTTCCTCCTTGGTGGTGAAAAAGGGCTCGAAGACGTGGGATAGGACGTCTGCGGGGAGCCCCGGCCCCCGGTCCTCGACCTGCAGGAGTACCAGGTTGCCCTCCACCTCTCGGTACTCCCTTCCCGGAACCCGGCCCGGGCGCACCTCTGCCTCCACCCGCACTTCGCTCCCCCGCGGGGAGGCCTGGACGGCGTTCAGCACGAGGTTCAACACCACCTGGGTGAGCTGCCCGGGAGAGCCCCGGACCGCGAGCCCTTCGGTCACATCGCACCGCACCGTCACGCCCCCCTTGCGGGCCTGCGGCTCGGCGAGGGCGACGGTCTGGCGCACCACTTTTCCGACGTCGTACGCCTCCTGCTCGGCCCGCTCGCCCTGCCGGGTGTACCCCAGGAAGTCTTCCACCACCCGGTTCAACCGCTCCGTCTCCCGGACCAGGATGTCTAGGAACTCGGCCTTGGGGTGACCCGGGGGAAAGTCTTCCTTCAAGATCTCTGCCGTTCCCCGGATGGATCCTAGGGGGTTCCGGATCTCGTGGGTCACGCCCGCCGCCAACTGCCCCATGGCGGTGAGGCGGTCGGCCCGGCGCAGGTGCTCCTCGATCTCAAGGATGAGGTCGGCTTGGCGCCGGAGCTGCTTGTACGACCGGTCCAGGCGGAGTGCCGCGTTCTGGCACCGGACCCGGAGGCGCCGCTCTTGATCCGCGAAGTACCCCACGACGCCCGAAAAGGCGAGGTAGAAGACGATCTCCATGAACTGGTTGGCGATTTCCCGGCTCTCGTGTTGCCAGTGGAGAAGAATATGCGGCCCGTACGCCAGCCCCACTGCCGCCGCCGCCAGCAACCCGCCCCGAAGGCCGAACCACACGGCGCCCAATCCCACCGGCACGTAGTACAGGCGCCGGTAGAGGTCGTGGAGCAAGGGCTTGCCAGTTTGGGTGGCATAGTGCAGCAAAGTGACCGCTAGGATGCCGACCACGACGGCGGCCACCTTGACGTAGACGTCTCTGCGCGCCTGGCCTCCGGGCATGGCTTCCTCCCTCTGCGCCCCAACTTCCCTCGGAGCTACTCTTGTCCAGAAAGATGGGTTCTCAACCCACGGCAGGGAATTCAAGGGTTCCGGCGTGCCGATGGAGGCGTACGAGTGATTTGGGTTGGGCGGCATGCGAACATCGTCATCGTCACAGGTGCACCCGCTTGAGGAGTTGGGCGTTGATCGCAACGACCACCGTGCTCGCCGACATCAGCACCGCTCCCACGGCCGGGGTGAGGAGGATACCCCACGCGGCGAGCACGCCTGCGGCCAGGGGTATGGCGACGATGTTGTAACCCGCCGCCCACCAGAGGTTCTGGAGCATTTTGCGGTAGGTGGCGCGAGACAGCGCGACGATCTTGGGGATGTCGCGCGGGTCGGACCGCACGAGCACGATGTGTCCGGCTTCCACGGCGACGTCGGTACCCGCGCCAATGGCAATGCCGATATCGGCGGTAGCCAGCGCGGGGGCATCGTTGACCCCATCGCCCACCATCGCCACCTTCTTTCCCTGTTTTTGTAGCTCCCGCACCTTGGAGGCCTTGTCCTCGGGTAAGATTTCGGCGAACACGGTGTCGATGCCCAACTCCGTGGCTACGGCATCTGCTACTGCCTGTACGTCTCCGGTGAGCATCGCGACCTCGATTCCCCGGTCGTGCAGCGCGCGGATCGCCTCGCGACTCTCTTCGCGGATGGCGTCGGCCACGGCGAAGACCGCCAGGGCCTTGCCGCTTTGCAGCAGATAGATGGCGGCTTGCCCGCGGGTCGCCGCGGACTCGGCTGCCTGGCGAAGCGCGTCTGGCACCTGCGCACCCTCTGCTTCCAAGAGCGCGGGGCCGCCCATGTGATAGTCGGTGCCGTCCACCGAGGCGGCAATGCCCTTTCCCGTGATCGCCTTGAATCCGTCTGCCGACGGCACCTCAATCTTCCGGTCCTCCGCCGTCTTCACGATGCCGCGGGCGATGGGATGTTCCGACTCCGACTCGACCCCGGCCGCGATGCGGAGGGCCTCCTCCTCCGACATCCCTTCCGCTGTCGCCGTCTCCACCACGCGAAACTCCCCCAAGGTGAGCGTTCCCGTCTTGTCGAAGATCACGGTGTTCAGGTTCCGGGCTTCTTCCAAGCCCCGCCGATCCCGCACGAGGAGGCCGGTGCGCGCGCCCAGGGTCGTGGAGATGGCGACGACCAGGGGTACGGCCAGGCCGAGGGCGTGTGGACAAGCGATCACCAGGACCGTCACCACCCGGACGACGGAAAAATCGATGGACGCTCCAAGGAACTGCCAGACGACGAGCGTGAGCGCCCCGGCGACGATGGCCACCCCCGTGAGGATCTGGGCCGCCCGGTCGGCCAGGTGCTGCGCCCTGGACTTGGATTTCTGCGCATCGGACACGAGCCGCATGATGCCGGAGAGCTTGGTCTTGTCCCCGGTGCCCGTGATCTCCACGCGCAGCGAGCCCTCGCCGTTGATGGTCGCGGCGATGACCTCGTCGCCCTCCTTTTTCTTCGCCGGCCTGGACTCCCCGGTGAGCATCGCCTCGTTGAGGGCGCTCTCCCCCTTCCGGATCACCCCGTCCGCCGGCACGCTCTCGCCGGGGCGGATCAGAACGATGTCGCCCTCCTGGAGCTCGCTGACCGGGACCGTCTCCTCGCCCTGGTCGGTGACGCGAGTCGCGGTATCCGGGAGCAGCTTCGCGAGCTCTTGGAGCGCCCCCTGCGCCTGCGAGATCGAGCGCATCTCGATCCAGTGGCCCAGAAGCATGATGGTCACCAGGGTCGCCAGCTCCCACCAGAGTGCGTCCGCCTCGATCAACCCGAGCTGCACTACCCAGGAGAAGAGGAAGGCCACGGCGATGGCCAGGGAAATCAGGGTCATCATGCCCGGCAGGCGGGCCTTCAGCTCGCGCCACGCCCCTTTGAGGAAGACCAGGCCGCCGTAGAGGAAGACCACGGTGCCCAGAACCGGCGCGATCCAGTTCGAGCCGGGGAACTCCGGTGCCCGGTAGCCGAGCAGCAACTGGATGTGTGCCGACCAGAACACCACCGGGAGCGTGAGGACAAGAGAAAGCCAGAACTTGTCCCGGAACATCGTCGGGCTGTGACCCTCGTGCTGATCGTGGCCTTTGTGGTCCTCGGGGGCCTTGGCGTGCCCCCCATGCGCCCCATGGCCGGCGTGCTGGTCGGTCTTGTCGCCATGATGGTTGGGGGGGGTCGTGCTCATGGTGGAGACCCTCCAGTCGCAGGTGACAGATTCACGCCAGTGGCCCAGGATGGCTGGCTCTTTCCGCAAGATCAGGTTGCACTGTCCTGAGGCATGGCTCGCAAACATGACGTCTATAGGGTTGGCCGTATCCCGCTCTTCGTGGGGCGGTGCGCGGCGGCGGCGTCTACTTCGTCTCCCTTCCCGAGCCAACGTACCATGTTCTCGGGCAAGGGTCCCGGCCTGCCGTAAGACCGCAGCTGCTGCGCGACGAGGAGATCCATCCAGCGGCCGGGGACGCCGGCAGCGGCCCCATCCCCTGCGGCGCGTGATCGTGCGGGACCCGCGCGAACTCGCACTCTTGACCAACCACAAGGCCTTCGCCGGCGCCACGATCGGCGACATCCACCGCGAGCGTTGGCAGGTGGGGTTGCAGAAATCGGTACACGACCCCTCGGCGGACACCTTAAGCTTAAGCAAGGGCTGTACCGATCCCCGGATTTCGCTGGCCCACACCGCTTCCGGCGGCTCTCCGGCCCGTCACCTCCCGCACCCATGTCGGATATTCGACAGCTCCGCGGAATGCTCTTCCCAGCGGGGCCCGGACTGCCGGAAGACCGTGGCCCCGGGCGTGACGATATCGGCTTACCCCTGACACTGTGGCATCCGAGTGCTGGATCCCGGGAGACCGCCTGACCCATGGCCTATGCCCCGAGTGTCTGGTAACCCGGTTGGGACCCGAGTTGGAGTCCCTGCGGGCGCGTGGCGGGGGCCGGGGGAAGTCCGCAGCCCCCGCACAGGAGATGCCATGAGCCCTGTGGTGCGAACTCTCGCTCTTGCCTCGGGCTTGGCGGTTGCCGCCGGGTGTGCTCCCCTCCACCATCACCGGGAGGCGCCGCGGGCGACCGTGGAAGCCGCCCCGCCTCCTCCGGGGGACGCTCCAGCGCTCGGGGAAGCGGACCGGCCCGACACCTCCCCTGCGGAACCCCACCGGGAGGGGCACCCGGGTACCATGGGGCACCACCGAGGCGCGTGGGCCTGGGGCATGGGGGCTGGAGTGGGTGAACTCGCCCACCAGCACGTTGCCCCCGACGACCACTTCTGTCGAGATGCGGTGGCCTCCCCGCGAGTTTCTCCGCGCGTCCGCCCAGGGTGAAGGGCCGGTGGGACTGCACGAGAGGGGGGCGCCTGCAGAAGGGTCTTCCGCTTCTTGGAGGATAGTCGTCTGTCTAGGGAACAGGGCAGCGGAGGCGGGCGCCTCAGCCGGCGTCCACCCGGTGGGTTGCGGTCCCCGGCGGCTGGGCGTACCAGCCCGGGTCCCGGTCGTAGGTCTCCAGATCGTCGCGGATCTTGATGATCGTGAACATGCCCCCCATCTCGATGTTCCCGTAGGGCCCCTCACCCATCATCATGGGCAGGGTGTTCCGGGGACCGGGCATGTGGGCTGCCATCTCCTGCATCCCGGCCATGCCCTTCTCGCCCATGGCCATGTAGCCGGGAACCAGGGCGGCGATCCGTTCTTCCAGGCCCTCCTGGTCTACACCCAGGAGATTCGGGAAACCATGGGCCATGGGGTTCATGGTGTGGTGGGCCTTGTGGCAGTGGAAGGCCCAGTCGCCCGGGTTGTCCGCAACGAACTCGATGTCTCGGGTGCTGCCCACGGGCACCTGGATCGTGGTCTCGGCCCACCGGGCCGTGGGCAGCAGGGGCCCGGCGTCGGTGCCCGTGACCCAGAAGTGGTGGCCGTGGATGTGGATCGGGTGCTCGTCCATGCTCAGGTTCGCGAGTCGGATGCGCACCCGGTCCCCGGTTCGGGCGAGGAGCGGGTCGGTGGCCGGGAAGACCGCGCTGTTGAAGGTGAAGAGGTTGAAGTCGAGCATCACCGAGGGGTCGGGCCGGGAGGTGCCCGGGTGGATCGCCCAGGCGTGGGTCATGAGCGCGAAGTCTCGGTCCACGGGAGGCTCCTCGGGCTCCCGGGGGTGGACGATGAAGAAGCCCATCATCCCCATGGCGAGCTGGAGCATCTCGTCGGCGTGGGGGTGGTACATGAGCGTGCCGGACTGGCGCAGGGTGAACTCGTAGGCCCATGTCTCCCCGGGCCCGATGTGGGGCTGGTTGAGGCCCCCGACCCCGTCCATGCCGTTGGGGAGGAGCACGCCGTGCCAGTGGATCGTGGTGTGGCTGGGGAGGCGGTTGGTCACCAGGATCCGCACGCGGTCCCCCTCCACGGCCTCGATGGTGGGGCCGGGGGTCCGGCCATTGTACCCGTAGGCCTTGACGGTCGTCCCTGGGGCAAACTCCCTCTCCACCGGCTCGGCGATCAGGTGGAACTCCTTGACCCCTTCCACCATCACCCAGGGCAGAGTGCTGCCGTTGGGGGTGA
>CAZYJP010000131.1:0-6314 GCA_964647795.1 uncultured Thermodesulfobacteriota bacterium | reverse complement strand
TCGGGAGTCGGTCCATGAGCCGCGAGCGTCACGATGCGCAGATGCACCCCCGCTGCCCGCCCCTGGGCGGGGAGGTGCCGTTCTACCACTGCCGCCAGGTCAACGAGGGCCTGCCCTGCCACCGGGTCGTCATCTGCTGGGCGGACCGGCTCGACATCGCCTCCTTCCTCCGCGAAGGCTACACCCCCGAGGAGTTCGAGCGGATGAGCAGGCCGCCCGAGTCCCGCCTCCAGATCATGTTCGACACCCTCGAACGGGTTCGGGGCCGGGGGCCGGGAGGCGCGGCCCCGTCCTCCTGACCCCCGCGCGCCCTGCCCCTCGGCGGTGGCACCCGTCCGCTTGGGAACCGGTCTACGGCGAGACGGGAGCAACAAGTCCCCGCGCGTGACGGGGAGGAAACGCGGCCAGCCTCCCCCCACCGCGCCCTCCCGCAACCGCCTACAGGTTGCCGTTCGCATCCGTCTTGATCAGGTAAAAATCCTTTCCGCTGCCGGGCCAGGCCGAGCCGGCCAGGAGGAAGCCCCCGTCCTCGGTCCGCTCCACCGAGTCCGCGGTGCACATCGTCAGGAACGAGGACCAGTTGAAAGTCTTCTCCCAGAGCAGGTTCCCCGCAGTGTCGGTCTTGAACAGCTGGGCGTCGAATCCGCCGCTGTTCCCCGCCGCGACGTAGCCTCCGTCGCCGGCGAGGGTGACGGAAGAGGCGCCGCTCGACGCCGGGAGGGTGTCGTACGCCCGGCTCCAGAGAAGGACGCCCTCGCGATCCGCCTTGAAGAGGGCGTGCCGGGGGCCGGAGGTCAGGGTGGCCGTGCTCCCCGCGACCACAAAGTTTCCCTGGGCGTCCTCGACGACGTCGCGGCCGGACTGGGGCAGGTCTCCCCCAAAATGGTTCTCCCACAGGAGGTTTCCGGCGGTGTCGGTGCGCACCAGGTAGACGTCGGGAACCTGGGAGGGGTCGAAGGAGCCGGTGCTGCCGGCGGCGAGGAAGCCGCCGCCGCTCACCTCGATGACCGAGTAGCCGACGTCCTCGGCGGATCCGCCGAAGCGCCGCTCCCACAACACGTTGCCGTTCTGGTCGAGCTTGACGAGGTAGAGGTCGTCCCCGCCGAAGCCCACCACCCCCGTTGCGGGGCTGAAGGAGCCAATGGTGCCGGTCAGGATGAAGCCGCCGTCGGCCGTCGGTTCCACCGCCAGAGCCCTATTGTCCAGGTCGCCTGAGAAGACGCGGCTCCAGACAGGGTTGCCGGCGGAATCCAGCCGGTAGACCACAGCGCGTGCCCCTGCCGGGGCTTCCGTGTAGCCGGCGACGACCAGTCCTCCGCCCTGTGTCTCTCGCACGCACTGGGCGTAGTCGTCCCCGGGGCCGCCGAGATATCGCGTCCAGACGGGGCCACCCGCCGCGTCGGTCTTGATCAGCATCATGTCGAGGCCGTTCGCCGTGTTGGTGTTGCTCCACCCGGCCGCCACGAACCCGCCGTCCCTCGTCTCCACTGCGGAGAGGGCGACCTCGAAGTTCGGAAGCGTCCCGTAGGTTTCTTCCCAGGTGATCACGAGCCCAACCAACGCATGCCAGCGGTATGTCTCGGAGAGCTCGTAGGCGGGGTCCTCGTCGAGGTCGAGCTCCACCAGCACCTCGCTGATGGACAAGGGCGTGACGGCCGCCCAGGTCTGCAGGGCGCCAGCCAGGAGCAAGGGGCCGCCGGCATCGGGAACATCGACGTTGAACCGGCCGGGATAGTGGTACTGCAGCGGGAGGCGGGTGGAGACCTCCACGTACCCCTCCGTGTCCAGGTAGACCCTCCCCGTGATCTCCTCCGAACAGGAGCTCGGCACGTGCGGCGCGTCGCAGGTCAAGGTGTGGACCAGCTCTGCCAGGCGAAACGTCGTGGCAGTGGTCTCGTCTCGGCCGTCGAGGCTGAGTCGATCGACGAAGGTGAGGGTGGAGATGTCGTACGTCGATTCGACGGTGCCGGAGACCGTAATCTTGTCGGTTTCTGTTTGGACGGCCAGCGGCGTCAGGGTCGTGAGTGCATGGGTGATCTCGAGGTTGAAGGGGTCGACGGCGAGGATCTCCAGGATGAGCCTGCCGTCGTAGGTGACCCCGTCCCCGTCGTTGAACCGGGTGAAGACGAAGGTGACGATGCCCGTGCCGTCGTCTTCGACCACGCCGGAATAACTCGCCGTGCCGCTTACGATCCCGGAAATCGTTCCCTCCACGGGTGTCCTGGGCAGGGCGCGGGAGCGACCTGACGCTCCCGGACCCGAGTCGGCCAGGGAAGCGACTCTGGACGCGGAGCTAGCAGCCACATCCGGGGTCTCGAGGGCGTCGCCGAGGAGCAGGGCGAGGAAGGCGTGCGCGTTTTCCTGGGTGATGACCGCCTGGGTCGTCCGCCCTTCATAGAGGATTGGGGGCGCGGCACCGCCCCCACCTCCACCCCCACCCCCCCCACCCCCGCCGCACGACCACAGCCCGACTTGCAGGAATGTCACCAGCACAGCCGCGGCACTCCAACGCCGCACGACTTGGGAGGCCATCACACGCTCCTTCCCCGTCCCGCCTGCCGGCATTCCCCCGACGCCCGCCCCGAGACGCAAGACCCCACATAGATGCAGTCACGCTGAAGTCTATCACCCAAGGCCCCGGCGAGAAGGGGGCTCCCCGGGTATTTTACTTACCCAGTCGGACCGCGAAGCAGAGCCGGGAGCGAGGGGGCGACTCAAGCTCCGTGCAGCGCCGACCGCAGTTCCGCCGCCATCTCCGCCAGCGCTTCACGGGGCGGGTTCTTGGCCGGCCACGCGAGGTCCATCCCGTCGCCTTCCCAGCGCGGCACGACGTGGATGTGGAAGTGGAACAGGGTCTGCGCGCCGGCCTTCTCATTGGCCTGCAGCAGGGTCACCCCCTGGCAGCCAAGGGCCTTCTTCACGAGCCGCGCCATGCGCGCCGCGGTGCGGAACGCCGCCCCCGCCAGGTCGTCCTCCACTTCATAGATATTGGCCCGATGAGGCTTGACCGCCACGAGCAGGTGCCCGGGATTGACCGACTGGAGGTCCAGGAACGCAACCGTCTCTTCGTCCTCATAGACCCGGGACGCCGGCAACTCGCCGCGAACGATGCGACAGAACACGCAGATTTCCATGTCCCTCTCCTCATCATGATGGGGTCCCCGCCGTGACCCGATCGTACCCAGCCCGCCGCGGCAGGGCAACGCCCGACCAGGGGCGCGCCCCGCGGCGAGGCGTCCCACTCTCGGCTTCCTCGGGGACATGCCTGGTTCTTCCGGACCTCCGGACCTCCGCACCGGGGACGGCCGGGTGGGTCCGACCACAGAGGCGGACGGCCGTTCGACGACAGCGGCCCCCTGGAGAACCGCGTTTCCGTCAGGCCTTCCGAAAGGATCAAAGGGATGCACGTTTCGAGCTGCCCGGCATCGTCTGCCGGAGTGGGCGGGCCCACCCGGCCGTCCCCGGCGGCCCCACTTTGATCTTCCCAGGCCGCGTCCGATGTTGTAGGGTGCACAGTTCGTCTGAACCCACGCGAGAGTGGCGGAACTGGCAGACGCACTGGACTTAGGATCCAGCGGGTTACTCCGTGGGGGTTCGAGTCCCCCCTCTCGCACCACCGTCACACCCGGGCGGCGGGCCAACCACCGCCGGCCGCCGCGAGTTCGCCGCCCGCGCCCGCCCAGGGAAGACCCGGTTCTCCCCTGGGCTCCGCTGCGCCGTGTTCACTAATGCAGACCACCGGTTCCGAGAGGGCGCCCGGCTCCGCCCGGTGCGGCCCCGAAGGGAGGGGAGGAGGAGTGCCGCCCATGAATGCCAACGTGGAGTCCATCAGCCCGGTCAAGTCCAAGCTGACCATCGAGGTGTCCCCCGAGGAGATCTCGCAGGAAGAGGAGTCGATCCTCCGCGACCTTCGCCGCACCGCCACCGTCCCCGGCTTCCGGAAGGGCAAGGCGCCGCCCCACGTCCTCAAGCGCATCTACGGCGAGCGGGTCCGCTCGGACGTGCTGGGGCGCCTCATCGAGAAGACATACCGGGAGGCCTTGCGCGAGAACGAGATCGTGCCGGTGGATGACGCAGACATCCAGATCGAGGAGGCCTCGGCGGAGAAAGGGATCTCCTATACCGCCGTCGTCGAGGTCCGTCCCAAGGTGAAGGCGCGGGCGTACACCGGGCTTTCCCTCAAGAAGGAGAAGGTCGGCGTCGAGGAGAGCGAGGTCGATACCCGCCTCGAGGCCTTGCGCTCCCAGCGCGCCACATTCGAACCCGCGCCCGAGGGCCACGCCGCGGCCCGGGGGGACATGGTGGTGCTGGACTACCTGGGGAGCGTCGGAGGGGAGCCCTTCGAGGGGGGGACGGGCCAGGACCGGATGGTGGTTCTCGGCTCGGGCACGCTGATCCCCGGCTTCGAGGAGGGAATCCTGGGGGCGGGGATCGGGGAGAAGCGGACGGTGGACGTCAGCTTCCCCGAGGACTACCCCAACCAGGAGCTGGCCGGGAAGCCGGCCCAGTTCCAGATCACGGTCAAGGAAGCCAAAGTCCGGCAGCTGCCCGAGGTGGACGAGGACTTCGCCCGGGAAGTCGCGGGCGTGGAGTCGGTGGACGAGCTCCGCGCCCGACTGCGGGAAGCCCTCGAGGCGGAGAAGCGGAGCCGGGCCGAACGCGCATTCCGAGAGCGCGTGATGGATACCCTGCTCGACGCCAACCCCTTCGAGGTGCCGGAGAGCATGGTGCGCAGCCAGCAGTCCTTCAGCCTCGACCGGCTCCGACGCGATCTCTCGCAGCGGGGCATGGACCCGGAGGCGCTCGGCATCGACCGCCCCGACGTGCAGGAGGTGCACCGCAGGGCGGCGGAGCGCTCGGTGCGCTGGGCGTTCCTCCTGCGCGCCATCGCCGAGGCGGAGTCCCTGGAGGTCGCGGAGGAGGACGTGGAGAGGCGCATCCGGGCCATCGCCCAGGAAGATGGGAGACCCTACGCCGTGGTCCGAGGGTTCTTCGAGGAGGACGACCGGATCGAGGGCCTGCGAAGCCATCTGCTCGACGAAAAGGTGATCGCCCACGTGGTCGCCTCCTCCACCGTGGACGAGGTGGAAGGGCTCGATAGGGAGGAGGCGCCCCATGAGTAGTCTGATCCCCTTCGTGGTTGAGAAGACGAGCCGGGGGGAACGCTCCTACGACATCTACTCCCGCCTGCTCAAGGACCGGATCGTCTTCCTCGGCTCCGCCGTCAACGACGACGTGGCGAACGTGATCATCGCCCAACTCCTCTTCCTGGAGTCGGAGGATCCGGCGGCCGACATCTACCTGTACGTGAACTCTCCCGGAGGGCTGGTGACTGCCGGCCTTGCCATCTACGACACCATGCAGTACGTTCGACCCGACGTCTGCACAATCTGCCTCGGCCAGGCGGCGAGCATGGGGGCGCTGCTCCTCGCCGCGGGAGCCCCGGGAAAGCGCTGGGCCCTCCCCCACTCCCGGATCATGATCCATCAGCCCCTGGGGGGCTTCCAGGGCCAAGCGACCGATATCGAGATCCACGCCCGAGAGATCCTCCGGCTGCGCCGGAAGCTCAACGAGATCCTCGCACACCACTCGGGGAAGGACATCGGGGCGATCGCCGGGGACACGGAGCGGGACTTCTTTATGGATGGAGAGCAGGCGACGGCATATGGTATTATCGACAAAGTAATCAAAAAACACATGAAGTTGGAGGGCGGCCTCTGAGCCGCCTGGGAGATGTAGCAGGGTGAATCCGAGAAAAGGCAAAGGCACGGGCCTCTACTGTTCTTTCTGCGGGAAGGGGCAGGAGGAGGTTCGAAAACTCATCGCCGGGCCCACGGCCTACATCTGCGATGAGTGCATCACCCTGTGCAATGACATCATCGCCGAGGAAGCCTCGCCGCAGGCCTCGCTGGAGGAGAGCCTGCCGCCGCCGCCGGAGATCAAGACCTTTCTCGACGACTACGTGATCGGCCAGGAGCGCGCCAAGCGGATCCTCTCGGTGGCGGTGTACAACCACTACAAGCGCATCTACTCCACCGGCCGGCCCGGGGACGAAGTGGAGTTGGAGAAGTCCAACATCCTGCTCATGGGCCCTACCGGGTGCGGAAAGACCCTCCTCGCCCAAAGCCTCGCGCGCGTGCTCCGGGTTCCCTTCGCCATGGCCGACGCCACGAGCCTCACCGAGGCCGGCTACGTGGGCGAAGACGTCGAGAACATCATCCTCAGCCTGCTCCAGAACGCCGACTACGATGTGGAGAAGGCCCAGAAGGGGATCGTGTACATCGACGAGATCGACAAGATCGCCAAGAAGACCG
>CAZYJP010000130.1:0-6316 GCA_964647795.1 uncultured Thermodesulfobacteriota bacterium | reverse complement strand
CTTGAAGCTGGAAGCTTGAAGCTCCCACCCCGTCCTCCGTCCTACGCAGTGACGCGTGAGGAGTGACGCGTGATCGGTCCTCCGTCCTCAGTCCTCCGAGATCCGTCCTCCGGATTTCCCCTCACGCGTCACTCCTCACGCGTCACTGGGGAGAGCCCCCCGTCCCCTCGTCCTCAGCCCCATGCCCCATGCTCTATCCCGTCCTCCGTCCTCGGTCTTTGGTCTTCGGTCCTCGGTCCTCAGTCCTCGGTCTTCTGCCTTCCGCCCTCCGTCCCCCCAACTGGGCTCCCTGAAGCAATCCAGCCAGCAGAGCCAGCTGCTGAACCAATCGAACCAATGAAACCAATCAAACCAATCGAACCGATCATACCACGCGGGCGCCTGCCTATATCCAAAGAGATAGCCCGAATACACCGCAGGGAAGACCGCGATTATACCCAACGCCCAATGGTTGCGGCAGGGCCGGGACGCTATCCTTCGCCTCAAGCTCGGGGCGGCCGAGCGGGCAAACAAGGACCGGGCGCAGGGGCCCCGTCGGACGAGCGGCCCCGACACCGCACGACGGACAGGGAGGTAACACACATGAGAAACTCGTACTTGGCACTCGTGATCGGAATCGCGCTCCTTGTCGCCGGCTGCGGCGGAGGCGGGGGCCGGGGCGGCGCTTTGATCGGCGGCGACACCGTCGGCACCCCTGACGGGGATACCGGCGGCAACACGGGCGGCAATCTCGTCAGCACGACCAACGACCCCCCGGCAAGCGACCTCGACGGGGATACCGGCGGCGATGCCGGCGGCAACGACCTCGGCACGGGCGGTGACGACACGGCCTCCGGCCACGACGACGCCACGGGCGACAACGGCGATACCGAGCCCGGGGTCGGCGGCGAAGAAGGCACCAGCGACTCCCCCGTCACGCCGGAGCTCCTGGCGGACTGGCAGACCGGCGACGCGGAGCTGGAGTGCGGGCACGCCGGCGGGTACGACTCCTGGTACAAGATCGACACCGACGAGGTCGACGGGACGACCTGGGAGCTCGGAGGCATCTCGGTCGACCTGGCGGTCGATCCGGAGGAAGGCAGCCTCTCCTGGTGGGCGACCGGCGATTCCATCCTTCCGGTCAGCGCGGTGATCGTCAAGGGCGGCACCGGGGCCCACGCCTACGTGTACGATGGCGGGGCGGATGCCGACAGCGGCCTGACCCCCCCGACCAATCCGAGCTCCGGGCAGCCATACGGGATCAGCCACGTGACCTTCTGCTGGACCTCGGCGGAAGCGGCGGCCGAGTAGCGACTACTTCGAACCGGACCCGGCAGGAAATCCGTCGATCGCAGTCGGGCCCCCTCCCCCCTTTCGGGCGAGGGGGCCTTCTCGCCTCTCGCGGACCGGGCGAGGGGCAAGAGGCGGCCGGACGATCACCGGACTACCTCGAACAGATCTTCAGCCCTCCCTCCTCCCGATCCTGTTATCCTGCCCACGTCGCAGGCAATGTCTGGTCGCTGGAGACGAAGTGGAGCCCCTCACCCCCCACACGCACGACATGGGCCTGGACCTCGCAGAGCGCTTCGGGTCCTCCGTGTACGACGCCTTGATCGTCGCCGCCGCGACGTTCTGACCAGCGCTCCCCGTCCCAACATCGAACCCCGAACAGCCCCTACCAATCGAACGATCTGTCGAAGCGATCGGCCCGGCTGTTGAACCAATCAAACCAATCAAACCAATCAAACCCACTCCGTCATACATCCTGCAGGGCCTTTTCGGTACAGTCGTCATCCCCGCAGCCGTTGATACCGAGGTGTTTCACTCCTCTCCTGGACGCAGCCCCGGCACGAGGCCTGGCTTCATCGCCGTCGAGAAGATCAAGGACGTCGCCCTCGTCAAACTCCTGAAACGAGAGCTTGGGGCGGGCGAGAGCGAAGCCATCGCGCTCTCGATGGAGAGAGGGTTCCCGAAGTTCATTCTGGATGACAAGAAAGCCAGGAAGACAGCTGACGGACTGGGACTTCAGGTCATCGGAACGGTGGGACTCCTCATCCTCGCCAAGGAGAAAGGCCTCGTCTCCGAGATCCGCCCGCTCATCTCCGAAATGCAACGAGCGATAGGCTTTCGCATCGCGGACTCCGTCCTGAACGCTGCCCTGGGTCACGTGAAAGACGCGCCTCCCCGGACCAAGCGCCCCCGATCCTGAAACCCCGAACCCCGCTCCCCCGGATTTCCCCTCACGCGTCACACATCACGCGTCACCGTCTCTGCCCACCGATCACCGATCACTAGTTCACTGTTCACCCATCCCCCCTCACGCGTTACGCGTCACTGGGATCTGTCCTCCGCCCTCCGCCTCTCTCGCAGCACGTTTCAATGTGTCGTCATATATTGACAACAGCCTACACTTAGAAACACAATCGCCCCATGAACGAGCCGATGCAGCGGATTCTCACCATGGCGGGCGATCTCGGTGTCCTGAGGCCCCGCGACCTAGAGGCTTGCGGCATCCCCCGCGCCTACCTCTCACGTTTGTGTGCGCAGGGGAGACTCGAACGGCTCGGGAGAGGTCTCTATGCCCTCCCGGGGCGTTCGATCGGAGAGCACACGAGCCTTGCCGAGGTTGCGCGACGGGTGCCGTCGGGTGTCGTGTGCCTTCTCTCCGCCCTCCGGTATCACGAGCTCACGACCCAGGCACCCCATCAGGTGTGGCTTGCGCTGGACCGGAAGAGCCGGAAGCCCCGGTTGGACCTCCCCGTCCGGATCGTGCGGTTCTCGGGCGGAACGCTCACGTCAGGCTGGGAGGTGCACGAGATTGAACGGGTTCCCGTGAAGATTTTCGGACCCGCCAAGACGGTGGCCGACTGCTTTCGCTACCGGAACAAGATCGGGCTGGACGTGGCAATCGAGGCGCTGAAAGACTGCCTGGGGCAGAAAAGAGCGACAGTCGACGAGCTGTGGCGGTATGCGAAGGTTTGCCGGGTGGTCAACGTGATGCGGCCTTATGTGGAGGCGGTGGTCTGACGTGGCTCCGGACATCGCGGCGTCCGTAAAGGCGCGGCTGCTCTCCTGCGCCCGGGAACGGGGCGAGGACTTCCAGCTCCTCCTGACGCGCTACGGCCTGGAGCGATTCCTGTTCCGTCTGGGCCGCTCGGAGGCCGCCGGCGACTTCATCCTCAAGGGCGCCATGCTCTTCTCCGCGTGGGGGGACGTCCCCCACCGCGCCACTCGCGACATCGACCTCCTCGGGTGCGGTGAGCCGACTGCTGCGCGCCTGGTCGACGTGTTCCGACGAGTCTGCTCCATCCCCTTCGCGGATGACGGGCTGACGTTCGATCCCCTGACCGTCCGCGCGGACGCGATTCGGGACGTGCAGGAATATGGCGGGTTCCGCGTCGTCCTTCTCGGGCTCCTGGGATCGGCGAGGGTTCCGATCCAGGTGGATGTCGGCTTCGGGAACGCCGTAACGCCGCCACCTCGGCAGATCGAGTACCCCACCATCCTGCCCCTGCCGGCGCCTCGGATCCGAGCCTATCCCCCCGAGAGCGTCGTCGCCGAGAAGCTGCAGGCCATGGTCGTCCTGGGCATGGCGAACAGCCGCATGAAAGACCTGTACGACCTGCTGATCCTCGCGCGCGGGTTGTCTTTCGACGGGGCCACCCTCGAGACGGCGGTCCGCAACACGTTCGAACGGCGGCAGACTCCGATCCCCGAGGTGGATCCGGTAGCCCTGACGGATGAGTTTTTCGCCGATCCGGCCAAAGTTCGGCAATGGCAAGCGTTCCTGTCGCGCCTCGAATTGCCGCCCGACTCCGCGCCGCTGCGGGAGGTGGCCCGAGAGCTCCGCGAGTTCTTGATGCCCCTGCTGACTCACGTGCGAAGTGGCAAACCGGCCGGCACCGCTTCCTGGCCGCCCGGTGGGCCCTGGAGGGGCCTGGAGGAATAGGGTAAGCCGGTCTCCCCGTCCCCACCCCCAGCCCTCCGTCCCCGGGTTCCCGCCTCTCAACCAATCAACCCAATAGACCCAATGAAACGCCTTCGCCCTTCTGTCCTCCGTCCTCCGCCCCGGGGCGGGTTGCGGCTCCGCCGCGTCAGTGGTACAAGGTGGGACAATCACCGGAGATCCGTGCCGTCAACCCCGGACATCCGCTGGGGAATCGCTCCGGGGGGTTCCGCCCGCCGAGGCGGCCGCGGCTTCGGCGCAGTCCGCAGGCACCTCGCACCGCGGTGCAGAAGTGCATCTGGGGTTGTCTTCATCCCAGCTCTCGCCGGAATGAGGGTCGAGGAAACACGACGGATCGCCACTACGGAAGCTCACGCGAACCCATGAATTCCAAACCGATTTCCAATACCGGGCTCCACTTCCCAACCGGTCAGGGGGGGGTTCATGCTTAACGAACACGCCATCGGCGTGCGGCGCATCGTGATCTCGGTGGACGTCTTGCTGGTGGCGGGGTCGTTCCTCGTGGCGGATCTTCTCACGGGCCGCGCCCACTCCGGCGACCTGCTCAGGCAGTACGGCCTCTTCATCGCGGCAGCGTCGGTCGTCTGGATCCTCCTCCTCCGCTGGGCGGGGTTCTACGGCGCTCTCCATATCCGGGAGTACGGCCTCCTCGTCTTCAGTGTCTCCCAGGCCGCGATGGCCGCGACCGTGGCCAACGCCGCCCTGCTCTTCCTCACCGCACCCCACTTCAGCCGGACTCTCTTCGCCACCCAGATCCTCGTGGCGTCTGCCCTCCTCCTGGGCTGGAAGAGCGCCGTCCTGGCCGTGCAGCGCCGGCTGCGCCGAGGCCGTCAAAACTTCCGGCGCGTCCTCGTGGTCGGCACCCGCGGCCCGTCCGCCCGCTTCATCCGGCACCTGGAAGAGCACCGGCACTGGGGGTATCAGGTGGTGGGGTGCGTCCAGGGAAACGAGTCGGACGAACTGGAATCCAGCTGCGGCCACCCCGTGCTGGGCCGCCTGGACAACCTGGTCGACCTGTGCAAGGAACACGCGGTGGGCGAGGTGATCTTCACCCTCCCCCGGGGCTACATGGGCACCGTGGAGCAGATGCTGCCCCGCCTCGAGGCCATGGGGGTCAGCGTGCGCCTGTCCCTCGACGTCTACCAGGCGCGCCAGAGTCGGACCATAGTCGGGTACCTCGGCGAGGAAGACCCGATCCCGGTGGTCACCTACTACCGGATGACGCTGGACCCCACCCAGCTCCTCCTCAAGCGGATCCTGGACGTCGCGGGCGGCGCCGTCGGTCTGCTTCTCGCCGGGCTCCTGTTCCCCTTCGTCGCGTTCGCCATCAAGCGCGACAGCCCGGGCCCCCTCTTCTTCCGCCAGCAGCGGGTCGGCCAGAACGGCCAACTCTTCACTCTCTACAAGTTCCGCACCATGTACGCGGACGCCGAGGAGCGCAAGCACGAGCTCCTGGCGCAGAACGAGATGAAGGGGGCGATCTTCAAGATCCGCGACGACCCGCGCATCACCCGGGTCGGTCGATTCCTGCGCAAGTCCAGCATCGACGAGCTGCCCCAGTTCTGGAACGTGGTCAAGGGCGAGATGTCCCTCGTGGGCACCCGCCCGCCCACCACCGACGAGGTCGCCCAGTACGAGGAGTGGCAGCGGGGCCGGATCTCCATCAAGCCCGGCCTGACCGGGCTGTGGCAGACCTCGGGGCGAAACCGCGTGGACGACTTCGACACGATCTGCCAGCTCGACATGGCGTACATCGACAACTGGTCCCTGGGCCTGGATCTGAAGCTCCTCGTCAAGACGGTCGCCGTGGTCGTCCTGGGCGTGGGGGCGCGGTAAGTGACGCGTGATGTGTGACGCGTGAGGGGAAATGCGGGGGGCGGAGGACTGAGGACGGGGCGGGAATCGGTTTCATTGGTTTCATTGGTTCAACAGCTGGCTCTGCTGGCTCGATTGCTTCAGGGAGCCCAGCTGGGGGGACGGAGGGCGGAGGACCTGAGGACCGAGGACGGAGGACGGAGGACCGATCACGTGTCACTCCTCACGCGTCACTCCTCACGCGTCACTCCTCACACGTCACTGCTCACGCGTCACTCCTCACACGTCACACATCACGCGTCACGGGGGTTCCCCGGTCCCGGTGACCTTGTGCCTTGACGCGGGACGGTAAACATCTACTTTGGAACCCCGAACCGCAAACACCGAACCTCGAACCCGGAGAGCTCGTTGAAGCGCATCCAATCATGGGTTCTCCTGCTGGGCATCGCGCTCGCCTTCCCCGGGGGCGCCTTCTCCCAGACCGCCGCCGCCCCGGGGCCCGGCCCGGGGATGCCCGCGGCGGCTCCGGCGGCGGCCCCCGCCGCGATGACCCCT
>CAZYJP010000129.1:0-6325 GCA_964647795.1 uncultured Thermodesulfobacteriota bacterium | reverse complement strand
ACACTCTTTCCCTACACGACGCTCTTCCGATTACCAGTTCGACTTCGTCGACGAATTTCATGATCGGCCCCTCGCGGGGACGCAATACCTGCCGTCTGCCGCCGTGTGCCCGCCTCCACCCTGACGCACGAAGGCCCGGAGGGCATCGCGCCGCGTCCGGGCCGGGTCGGGTCGGGTCGGGTCGAAAGAACCGGGTCCTTGCGCGTACTAGGAGGCACCCTCCGCCGCAGGAACCACGTTGGCCACCGTCTTGAGCACCTTTCGCCCCCGCCCCCGGGTCTCGTACTTCACCACCCCGTCCACCAGGGCGAAGAGGGTGAAGTCCTTGCCGAGCCCCACGTTGGCGCCGGGGTGGATCTTGGTCCCCAGCTGCCGCACCAGGATGTTCCCGGCCTTCACGACCTGCCCGCCGAACCGCTTCACCCCCCGGCGCTGTCCCCGGCTGTCGCGGCCGTTTCGAGAGCTTCCGCCTGCCTTCTTGTGAGCCATGGGTATCTCTCCTCGCCGCTCAGGCCTCGATGGCGCTGACCTTTACGCCGGTATAGTACTGCCGGTGTCCCTGCTTGCGGCGGTACCCCTTGCGCCGCTTCATCTTGAAGACGATGATCTTCTTCTCCCGACCCTGCTCCACGATGGTGCCCTTCACGCGGGCCCCTTCCACCAGGGGGCGGCCGAGGGTCACCTCGCCGTCCTTGGAGAGGAACAGCACCTGATCGAAGACGATCTCCTCGCCTACGGCGCCGGGGCACTTCTCCACCTTGAAGAAGGTTCCCTCGCCGACCGTGTACTGCTTCCCTCCTGTCTTCACCACTGCGTACATGGGTCCTCCAGAAAAGCCCCTCCGGGGCTGCCGGGATTCAGGGAAAACGGGATGATAGTCAACGGCGGCGGCGGGTGTCAACCGGAAACCGCCGCCCGGCCTGCGGGAGCCCTGCGGACTCGTCCCACTCGGTCCCCACTCCCCGCCCTCGGGTAGAAGACCCTGCCAGCGCTCCCTCGGCCTCCCGGGGGGGCGGCTCCGAGCTTCTACCGGCCCAACAGCCTTCTCAGCCCCTCCTGGAGCTGTCCCTTCCCTTCCTCGCCGACCGGGAGCCGGTCCAGCACCTTCTCCTCCAGAAATTTTTCGGCCTTGCCCCCGAGGGCCTTTGCGGCCGCTTCCCGGAGGCCCTCGGCGTCGAGGCCGTAGGAGGGCGACTCCAGGGTCCCTCGGAGCCGCAGGGGCAACCGGGACCACCCCTCTGCGTCGGTCACCGCGTCGAGGGTGGTGGACTCCCGCACGAGGCGGGCGGCGAGCTCCTTGGGAAGCGCCACCGCCAGGCGCAGGTCCAACGCGCCGTCGACCAGCCCGAAGGTTCCCGTGGCGCTGGCCTGGAGGTTGGGCCCGCTGAACACCACGGACTTCACCTGCCCCTTACCCTCCGCGGTCTCGACATCCGCCCGGACGCTGTAGAAGTTCAGGGTCTCGAGCTCCTTCACCTGAAGGAGCGCAGCCAGGTTCGCGGCCAGGGGGTGGTTCAGGATCTTCCCGTCCTTCGCCTCTGCCTTGACCTGGGAGCGAAGCGCGCCGAGGTCCCCCCCGAGACCCCGGGCCTGCAGGGACAAGCCCAGTGTCCCGGTGGCTGTGTCCCGCAGGGCCGGCCGAACCGCGGCCAGGATCTGGGAGAGCTGCGTACCGGCGAGCTCGACGCCCGCCTCGAAGGGCGGTCCCCGCTTCTCCAACTCGGCCCGGGTGGTCAGCTGCAGGGTCCCGCCGTAGAGCCCCGCCCCCGCGGGTTTCACCTGGAGCACCCCCTTGTCGAGCTCGATGCGGGCCTGGAAATCTTCCACCACCGCACCCCCTGCCCGAAGCCGCCCGACCCGCACATCACCGAAGGCGTCCAGGGGGATGGAGGCAGGAGCCGGCGAGGGGGCCGGCTCGGGTTTTCCTGCCGGCGGAGCGGCGGGCGCCCCGGGTTCCCCAGAAGGGAGCAGAGCGGTCAAGGGGTCGACGCGCAATTCCTCCGAGGTCAATCGAAAGTCCACACGGGGGCGGGCGTTGAGCCCCCGGACCGTGGCCTCGGCCCGGAGCTTCTGGTCGGCCACCTGCAGCTCGAGCCGCCGAAGCTCGGCCGTTCCCCCAGACAGGTCCGCCCCTGCGTCCACCTGGATCGCGAGGTCCGCCGCCCCCCCGGTCTGCGAGCCCGAGGCCAGCGTCATCCTGCGAGCCCCCGCCGTACCTTGCACCGTTACATGGGCGCCGTCGGAGACCTCCAGGTCGAGGTCGAGGCCGAAGCTCCCGGACTCGAACCGAAGCCCCCCCTCCTCCAGCAGGGGGTTCAGGGAGGGCAGGTCGAAATCGGCAACCCGCACCTTGGCCCTCACGTCCCCGGCAGCGGCGTCCAGCGTGCCGTCGGCGGAGAACCGGCCGGCCTCGGCCAGGGGCAATCGGGCCGTGAGTGTAAACGGCACCGGACGGTCCAGGGCGAAGTCGGAGACCCGGGAGTCGATGGCGTCCAGCACGTACACCCGGGGGGGGGACTGGCCTTGATCCTCGAAGGTGACCCGCCCGTTTTCGAGGGAGAAGAGCGCGACCACCAGACCCAGCCCTTCTCTCCTCGGGCGGGCGTCCCCAGGCGCCGCCGCCGGTGCCCGCTCCGGTGCGTCATCCCGAGTAGCCAGGAGGTCGTCGATGTCGAGGGCGCCGTCAGGCAGCCGGACCACGCGGATGCGGGGCTCCACCAGCCGCACCTCGTTCACCTGAACTGTGCCACGCAGGAGAGCCCAGAGGTCCCAGCGGACCCGGATCAGGCCGGCGGAGAGGAGGGGCTCGGCCGCCCCTTCTGCCCGAACGTCGAGACCTTCGAGGCGAACCCCAGTGAGCCCCGCACCGGCGTCGGCGATCGTGACACTTCGGTCGAGCTCGGCCTCCAGCCGGGGAACCACCCAGGCCAGGATCCGCTCCTTCGTAACATACAGTTTGAGCCCCACCGCGGCCAGGGCGAGCAGAACAACAATCGCCCCCACCCCCCACGCCAGGATCTTCACGGGTCGCTTCATCTCGATCTCCCTATGGCCCGCCGTGAGGGCGAGCTTGCATTCGACGGGGCCCTGTGATTAACTTGCGTTCTTCACTCGGGCGAGTAGCTCAGCTGGATAGAGCGCAGGTCTCCGGAACCTGAGGCCGTGGGTTCGAATCCCGCCTCGCCCACCATTTACCCATCCAAGCAGGTCCAAGGAAGGCCGGCGACCCCCCAGAAAGTGGCGGGTTTCCGGCTTTTCTTGCGTCCAGCGGCGTCCGGGGGTACCCCTGCCTCGTACGCGCCCCCTGGCCGGGCCCGGCCGACGGGCTGTGGAAGGCTACCACGGAAGGCGCCGCGAGGCGAATGGGGACCGGTGGGCAGACCGGGAAGGCGCGGGGCGCTCGACAGGAGACCTGTCCCCCCTTTCTGCACCTGGGTTACCGATAGACCTCGTCGTGACTGCCGATGTCGAGGAACCCCTCGCGCAGTGGGCCCTGCTCCCCCGGCGCCAGTTACTGATCGTTCATGGCTCTGTCGAGCTGTCCCGCTTGCAGGTAGCGGGCCGATCCGGGCCGGCCGGGCCCACCACTGCGTACCGCTGGAGCCAGTTCGTGAGTGTCTGGTAACTCGGTAGCCCGACCAAGGACGCCGCCCGAGTCTTATTGCCCTGGGCTTCGAGCAAGGCTCTCTCCAGATAGTGTCGAGCGATCTCAGCGAGCAGGTTCGGCAGGCTTAAGCCCTGGCCCAAGGGCCGGTTGAGGACACCGTCTCCGGTTCCGGACAAAGCGGGAAGCAAAGCCTCGCGAACATCTTCGGCTTCGATGACCTCGCCAGGCGTCCAGATGGCGGATCGGCGCAAGGTGTTGGTGAGCTCCCGTACGTTGCCGGTCCAAGGGTGGTTGAGCAGAAGATTTCTTGCTTGAACAGAAAGCTTCTTCTTGCGGTAGCCGGGCTCGGCTGTGCTCTCGCGGTTTACTTGTGCCAGGAGCGCGTCCACCAGGAGGCCCAGGTCTCCCTGGCGCTCGCGCAGGGAAGGCAGGCGAAGGACGGCCACGGCGAGGCAATAGAAGAGGTCGGCGCGGAAGCGGCTAGCGGCCACTTCCCCCAGCAGCTCTCGGTTGGTTGCGGCAATGATCCTCACATCCACCGGGACCGGCTTGCTGCTCCCCACACGGACCAGCTCCCCGTCCTGAAGGACGCGCAAGAGCTTCACCTGGGCCGGTGCAGGGAGTTCACCCACTTCGTCAAGGAAGAGAGTGCTGCCCCGGGCCTCCTCGAAATGTCCCTTGCGGGCTCGGTCGGCCCCGGTGAACGCTCCCCGCTCGTGCCCAAAGAGCTCGGATTCCACGAGCTCCGATGGAATGGCCCCGCAGTTGACCGCTACGAAGGGTTTCTCTCGCCGTGGGCTCGCCCGGTGGATGGCACGCGCCAGGAGCTCCTTGCCCGTGCCCGATTCGCCCTCGATCAGGACGGGCACCGAGCGAGGCGCCACCCGCCGGGCCCGCGCTACGACTCGCTGCATCTCCGGGCTACGGTGTAGGATGTCGCCGAATTCGGGAGCCTCGGGGGGGAAACCCTGGCTCAGACGCTCGAGCTCCCGGTCGGGCCGGTGGAGGAGGTCGGGCAGGAAGTCGGCGGAGATCTCGAAGGGAAGCGAGACGGTGACGACGCCCTTCTGGAACGAGGACTCAATCAGCTCGGCCGGAAAGCGGGTCTTGGCCAGAAGGATCCACACCGCCGCCATGGCCGGCGTACCGGGGCTCAGGTGGAATGCGAGCTGCGCCCCCGGGCGGGCGAGCCCGAGTGCTTCACGAATGCCCCGCACGGCGGCATCGTGGATCTCGCCAAAATGGGTTGGGCCCGATAGAGGCTCGAGGCGGATGTGGAGGTCGGCGGAGGTCTGACACCTGAGCCAAGCGACGTAGGACGCTGAGCGGGGTGCGGAATAGTCGCTTAGGAGGTGCACTGCATCGAAGGAGCGCTGGGTTACTGCCTGTCCGATGGGGCCCAGGCCGACCGCCGCGTCGCCCTCGGCGGCCCGCAGGTCTGTATTCCCGAGCCAACAGACCAAGACCTCGCCCATGCTATGCTCCCTCCTGCCGCGGGGTGAAGCATACAACAGACGTTGTGTGAGGAGAAAGAATCTTACTCCTTCCGGGGACGGGCGACGTAGATGATGCGTTGCCGGATGTCGTCGTGAATCAATCTTTCATCTGCGTACCGAGTGTCCCCCGTCCATACCACCCTCCCCTTCGAGCCGTCGCAGGAAATCCGCGTAGTCGCTTCCCTCGACGAAGATCGCTTTGTGCTCGATCCTGCGGGCGATGACATGGTACAGCGTACCTGGGGCGTCGAGTCGGGCTTGGCGAAGCATGGCCGCATGCTTACCCCTCCACGGAGCTCCGCGAAATACACGATTGCACTTACGTTCCTCCCTAGGCACGTCCCTTACGTCCCCTAGCCACGTCCCCGTGCCCATGGATCGGCACCCCTCGATGGGAAAACGTCTTCCGGGGGAGCACCCAGGCAAACTACCAGGGGTTTGGGCTCATGACACTCCCCGTCTCACGCCCGGAGTGCCTCCCGTATCCTCTGCACGACCCTGCCCTTCTCGAAGTGGGGGGCCAGCAGCCGGTCCGCCGGGGCGTCCCCAGCCAGACGATGCAGCACGGTACCTGCCGGCAGGCGCCGGACGAACGCCGCGGCCCGCTCCACGTAGTCGTCCTCGCTCAAGGTCGCCAGGACACCCGCCCGCCACGGCCCCTCCAGCGGCGTGCCGCGGATCACCGACAGCTGGTGGAGCTTCACCCCATCGATGCCCATACCGGCCAGGAACGCCGCGGTGCGCCCCTCCTCCGCGGGCCCCTCCCCCGGGAGCCCCAGGATCACGTGGGCGCAGACCCGAAGCCCCCGATGTTTCGCCCGGGCACAGGCATCCGCGAAATCCGCGGCCGTGTGCCCCCGGCCCATCTGGGCCAGGGTCTCGTCCCGGGCGCTCTGCAGGCCGAGCTCGAGCCAGATCTGGAGCCCCTTCCGGTAGCCCCCCAGGAGATCGAGGACCGGGTCCGGGACGCAGTCCGGGCGGGTGCCCACGCAGAGCGCCACCACCTCGGGAAAGGGAAGCACCCCGTCCCACAGCTCCCGGAGTCGGGACAGGGGCGCGTAGGTGTTGCTGTGCGGTTGGAAGTAGGCGGCGACCTTGTCCACGCCTCGGCGGCGCAGCCTCTCGATCCCGGCAGCGAGCTGCACGGGTACGGGCCGCGGGTCGCCGGCGCAGGGGGCGAAGGAAACCGGGTCGCAGAAGGCGCACCCCCGGGTACCCAGGC
>CAZYJP010000128.1:0-6372 GCA_964647795.1 uncultured Thermodesulfobacteriota bacterium | reverse complement strand
TGCGCCGCGCCGAAGCCGAGCTTCGCCAGGTAGACGCCCAGGAGCACCCCGACCATGCCGGTCGACAAGGCCCTCAGAAACGCCGTCGCGTACAGGATGCGCAGGTCGCGCGCCGTCGCCATCCGCTACCCCTTGCTTCCGGACGACGGACGAGCTCGAGCATCGGGAACCGGCCCAGAGTATCTTGAGCGTCGAGTCGGGGTTACAATGACGCTTCCTGGACGAGGCGGGAGAGGAGGCCTGGGATGCCGGAGTGGAGCCCTCTCATGGGGGTGGGGATCGAGGAGATCGACCAGGGGCACCAGGAGCTCGTGGAGAAGCTCCAGGAGCTGGGGCGAGCGATGAAGAGGGGCCGGGGCCGCGAGGTGATGAGTGACCTCCTCGCGTTCCTTCGCTCTCACGCCGACGCGCACTTCGCGGTGGAGGAGAAGCTCATGAAGCGCTTCGGCTACCCCGGCTACCCGGAACACCGGGCCATGCACGAGGCGTTCCGCACGGAGCTCGCGGCGCGGACGGAAGCCTTCGACCGCGATCCTGGCGCCGCAGGGCACATCACCGAGACCCACGGCTGGATCATGCGGTGGCTCTCGCACCACGAGATCGCCGCCGATTCCCCCCTGGGAGAATTTCTCCGGCAGGCTGGCTGCGGAGGCTAGAGACGCTGTACGCGCAGTCTGCATGCGCGATATCGGGATTTCGAGTGCCCCTCGATTGCATGGCTGTTCCGGGCTGACACGTTCCGGAACAGGACGTGGCGAGGTCACGTCGGCCAGGCCCTCACCACCGGTGCCGGCAACGGCGCCAGGGGTCGTAGTGGCGGCGGAAGGGATCGCACCAGGGATCCCAGAACGGGTCCCGGTCCCAGAACGGATCCCGGTAAGGGTAGCGGTACCGCCGCTGGGGGCGCGGCACAGGGGGGAGCGGCCAGAGGTGAACCTCCCCGAGCTCGAAGACCGGGTAGGCGTGCTCCGCGCCGTCGACGAGACGCACCTCGCTGCCCCTGACCACCCCGGTCAGGGTGACCAGCCGCCCGGCGGCGAACGCCTCGGGGTCCAGGAGCTCGTTCGCCCGAACCAGGAAACTCCCGCATTCCTCGTCCCTGACCACTGGACGATCGTCCCGGTTCCGGGAATAGCACAGAATCTCGAGCTCCGTCCCTCGCGCCCCCAGCCTGTGGGCCTCGATGCGGCCCGCCAGCATGAGGGTCGTGCCGACGAACCCCTCGGGGTCGGCCTTCACCTGCGAGTAGCTCACGTGGGGGTTCACCGAGAAAAAGGCGCTCCGGGACAGGGGGTGGCTCCACCCGACGAGGAAGGGCGCGGCGGCCAGGAGCAGCAACGGGGCGATACGGGTAAACAAGACCTCCATGACGACACCTCCGACCCCATTGTAGCCACGGGGTGCCCCTAGGCCAAACCGCGACCGAGCCTAGGGGCGCCCCGACCCCGGGAACTTCCGAGGCGGCGGATCCGGAGGGGCGCGGGCTCTTGATCCCCCAACGGCATGGTGGTATCCGTAGCGCCCGTCCGGCCACCTCTCTTTTCCACCCTTCGCGCTCTCCCTGACGAAAGGAGACCCTCCATGAAGGCACATCGATGGCTCTATGGCGCGGCTGCAAGCGTGGCGTCTTTTCTCATGGGCTCAGCTGTCGTAACGCCGGCGGCCGCTCAAGAATTCAAGAGCGAGTACAAGCTGCAGCTCAACGTGGGCCCGGCCTTCTACTGGGGCATGGGGTCGGCCAAGTTCGCCGACTTGGTGGCGGAAAAGACCGGCGGCAGGATCAACGTGAAACCCTATTACGGCAGCGCGCTCCTCAAGGGCGCCCAGCTCAACGCCGCCCAGATGGTGGCCAAGGGCGTCATCGACTGCGCCATGGAATCCACGATCAACATCTCCCCGGTCTTCCCCGAGGCCAACATCTTCCACCTGCCCTTCTTCGTGAACAACTTCGAAAACCTGGACAAGATGAAGGCAGGGAAGTCCGGAGCCATGGTGTTCGAAGCCATGGAGAAGAAGGGGCTCAAGCCCCTGGCCTGGGCCGAGAACGGGTTTCGGCAGCTGACCAACAGCAAGCGCCCGGTCCTCACCCCGGACGACCTCAAGGGCCTGCGCATCCGCGTGGTGGGGAGCCCGCTCTTCATCGACACCTTCCGGGCCTTGGGGGCCGACCCGGTCAACATGAACTGGGGAGACGCGGTGGCGGGGTTCCAGCAGGGCGTGGTGGACGGCCAGGAGAACCCGGTGGGCGTGATCGTGCCCCTCCAAGTGCACCAGTACCACAAGTACGCGACCTTCTGGAATTACCTGGTGGACCCGCTGATCATCTACTGGAACCAGGAGCAGTGGAGCGCCTTCCCCGACGACATCAAGAAGGGGATCCTGGAAGCCGCCGAGGAGGCCGGCCGATTCGAGATCGCCCTGTGCCGGGCCGGCCTGGACGGTGACAAGTCGCTCGCCATCCTGAAGGACGAGTTCGCGTTCGAGATGGAAGTGCCCGACCCGGTCAAATGGCTGCAAGAAAAGGGTGTGACCGTGCAGTTCCTCGACGACCGGCAGGTCGAGGCGTTCAAGGCGGCCACCAAACCGGTCTTCGAGAAGTGGTCCCGGGAGCTCGGCGCCGAGATCTTCGAGGCAGCCAAAGCCGACATGGCGAACTGAGCGGTTCCGACGTCCGGCCCCTGAAGGGCGTTCCCCTTCGGGGGCCTGCTTTCCGGGAAAAACTCCATGAACGCCGAGACGAAGAAACCCCTGCGGGCAGATCACGTGCTGGCGGCGGTGATCCTGTTCGCGATGGCCCTGATCGCCTTCCTCAACGTCGTCAGCCGCTATTTTTTCCATTTCTCCTTCGCCGCCACCGAGGAGGTCACCATCAACCTGTTCGTGTGGGTGACCGTAATCGGCGGCGGGATCGCGTTCGAGCGGGGCGGTCAGCTGGGCATGGTGACCTTCTACAACCTGTTTCCCCGGCCGCTGAAGAAGGTCTCCGCCGTCCTGAGCGCCCTTCTGAGTGCCGGTCTCTTTCTGCTCGTCAGCCTCTACATGCTCGAAGCCATCCACGACGAATTGACCCTTTTCCAGGCCCGGAGCCCGGGTCTGGGCATCCCGGTCTGGATCTACTACGCCGGAGTCCCGGTGTTCTCGGTATTCGTCTTCCGGGGCGTGTGGCGCGAGGCTCGGCTGCGGCTCAGAGTGCTGGAAGACAGGGGAGGCGACTGATGGAGGTCGCGCTCGTCACCCTGACGTTTCTCGTGCTCATGTTCCTCGGAGTCCCCATCGCCACCTCCCTGGGAGTGGCCGCGGTGGTGACCATCTACCAGTTCGGCCTGGGCATCGAGATGCTGGGGGTCAATTTTTCCGCCGGCATCGCCTCCTTTCCGCTCCTGGCGATCCCCTTCTTCGTGCTGGCCGGGGTCATCCTCGAGCGGGCCGGCTTGGCCGCCACCATCGCGCGGTTCTTCGAGCTGCTGGTGGGGCGGATGACCGGGGGGCTGGCCGTGGTGGCGGTGCTGACCTGCATGTTTTGGGGGGCGCTGTCCGGTTCGGGCCCCGCCACCACCGCGGCGGTGGGCCTGATTCTCCTGACCCCCATGGTCAAGCACGGCTACGACAAGAACTTCGCCGGGGCCACCATCGCCAACGCATCGGATCTGTCGATCATCATCCCCCCCAGTATCGCCTTCATCATCTATGGGAGCATCACCGGGGTGTCGGTGAGCGCCCTCTTCGTCGCCGGGATCATCCCCGGCCTCCTGACCGGCATCGGAACAATGCTGGTGGCCTGGTACATCAGTTGGCGGAGGGGATACCGCGGGCTCGAGGAATCAGGAACCCTCCCGGAGATCCTGACCGCCCTGCGCAAGAGTTTCTGGGCCATGCTCACCCCGGTCGTGATTCTGGGGGGGATCTACTCCGGGATCTTCACCCCTACCGAGGCGGCCGTGGTCGCAGTGTTCTATAGCCTCTTCGTGGCCCGCTTCATCTACCGGACGATCTCCCTCCGGGGCCTGATCGACATCCTGGCGGACGCGGCGGTGACCTCCAGCGTGATCATGTTCATCGTGGTCTTCGCCGGCATCTTCACGTGGGTGGCGTCGGTGATCGGGGTAATCGACCTCGCCGCCGAAGTCATCGTCAAGGTGTCGCCCAACCCCGTGGTCATGATCATCCTGGTCAATCTTCTGCTCCTTGGCCTGGGCATGATCCTGGATGCCATCTCCATCTCGTACCTGCTCATGCCGATCCTCATGCCCGTGCTGGCCGCCTTCCAGGTGGACCCCCTGTGGTACGGGGTAATCTTCATTACCGCTCTGGCCATCGGCCAGGCGACCCCTCCAGTGGGGGTGAACCTCTTCACAGCGGCCAATCTGATCCGGGGCGACGTGGACGGGGTGGCCCGGGAGGCCATCCCCTATGTGCTGATGGACGTGGTCGTCCTGGTCATCCTCTCGCTGCTGCCCATCCTCGCCCTGTACCTGCCGGTCAAGGCCGGTCTCTATGGCCCCTAGGGGGGCCAGGGTGGTCCCTTGATCTTCGGGCTTTTCGAGCCGTTGACGCTTTTCAAGATCGCAGCAGCGGTCGGGATGGTGCTTGGGCTCTCGGCCCTGGCCGAGAGGGTGAGCCCCCGATTCGCCGGAGTCTTCTCCGGGTTCCCGTTGGGCTCGGCGATCAGCCTGTTCTTCATCGGTTACGAGCTGGGGCCCGAGTTCGCGGCCCAGGCGGCGGTGTTCTCCACCCTGGGGCTGACAGCCATCCTCTCCTTCGCGTACGGCTACTACCTCGCCGCCCGACAGGCCGAGGAGCGCTCCGGAGGGTTGGGCATCGCCGCCGGCCTGGCCGGGGGCTTGGGAGCCTACTTCCTGGCGGTCCTGATCCTGGAGAAGGCTCGGGTGGGGCTCTGGACCGCCGCCCTGGTCACGACCGGCGCGATCCTCGTCTCCGACCGGCTCTTCAGGCGGGTGATCGACGCGGTGATCGCCACCCGCCCCCGGACCGGCCTCGGTACCACCGTCGTCCGGGGCGCCTTCGCCGCAGCGGTGGTCCTGGCGGTCACCGCCTCGGCGCGGTGGGTGGGACCGACCTGGGCGGGGCTTTTTTCGGCCTTCCCAACCACCCTGCTCCCCTTTCTGGTGATCATCCACTACGCCTACCGGATCGAGTACGTGAACACCATCCTCAAGAACCTGCCCCGCGGCCTGTTCAGCCTCGTAATCTACTGCCCCGCCGTCGCCCTGCTGTATCCCCGGTTGGGGGTGGGGCTGGGGACCCTGACCGCGTACGCCCTCGCCACCGTGTATCTCGTCGCGATCAGCCTGTGCGGCTTCCGCCTACGCCCCGCGCCTCGCTGATCGGCCGGCTGAGAGCTCCGCCGGCGGGCGGGGCCGCCCCCTTCCCGTCACCCTCCCCGCAACTCTCCCAGGCGCCGGAGGTGGGACTTCTCCTCTTCTGCGATCGACAGGAAGACCTTCCGGGCCCCCTCTCCCGGGACGCCTTGGGCGAGCCGAAGGTACAGATCGAGGGAGTCGGTCTCCAGCGCCAGGGCCAGGTCCAGAGCGGAGTCTCGGTTCAGAAGGAGATCCCCGACCCGCGCCAGCACCCGGTCCGCCGTGAGGCCTCCCTCCACGGCCCGGGGCGCGATCTCTGCCGCGAAGGCAAGGCGGTTGGCCATCCCCCCCAGAGCGCCGTAGACCTCCCAGAGGCGGTCCTCGTGCCGCACCTCGGCTGCGGCGAGAGCTTCGAAGAGCTGCCGGGTGTCTTCGTCCTCCGACCGCCCCGCCAGGTCCCGGTAGAAGCGCCTGGCCCCTTCCTCCAGGCCGTAGGCAAGGGCCACCGCCTCCTGGGCGGTCTCCCCCCCTTCCACGAGCCACATCCCCTGGTCCACCTCGGCCCCGGAGACCAAACCCTGCCAGGCGTCCATCCCGCCTTCCAGCGAGTAGGCCTCGAACCCGCGGCTCGCTAGCAGCCCCGCAGCCGACCGGCTGCGCCCGCCGGCCTTTCAGTAGACCAGAACGGGCTTGGCCGGGTCGAGCTCCGCCAGTCGGTCCGGGAGCTCGGGCAAAGAGATCAGCAAGGCTCCGGGAATGTGGCCCGCCCCCTCGTACTCCCGGGGCTGGCGCACGTCGAGAAGGGTGTAGGCGCCCTCGCCCCGAGCCTCCATCCACTTCCGCGCCTCGTCGGGGTCCAGGGACTGCACACCGCGCAGTCGGTCCAGAAACTTCATCGCTCTCCCTCCCTCGACCCCTCGGTCTCCCCCGAGACCTGGTACTTGGCCATGAACTTCCGGTCTAGATAGTCCTTCCAGCGGAAGGCCCAGCGCCCCCGCGCGGCCCAGCGGCCCCACACCGCGAGCCCGCTGCCGTCCCCCAGGTTCAGGAT
>CAZYJP010000127.1:0-6401 GCA_964647795.1 uncultured Thermodesulfobacteriota bacterium | reverse complement strand
GCCCACATGGCGTCCGCCCTGGAACTGGTGGCGCTGCTTCTGCCGGTGCTCGGAACGGCAGCGGTCCTGGCAGGGTTGGGGGTTCGCCGGCATGGGGCGCTCTTTGCCGGAGGGCTCGCCGGGGGGCTGGGACTGGGGGGGCGCACGGGGCTCGGGAGTGGGCCCGGGGGTGGGCTGTGGCGCCCCTGAGGAGGATTGACCTGGCCAGGGTGTTCTGCCGGAGTCTGTGTTTGCAGGCCTCCTGGAGCTTTCGGGGGATGCAGAGCCTGGGGTTCGCGTACGCCATGGAGCCGGCCCTGCGCAGGTTGTATGGGGCAGGGGAAGCCTACCGGCTGGGGGTCGCACGTCATCTGGAGTTCTTCAATACCCACCCCTTTCTGGCCGCTGCGGTCCTGGGAAGCGCCGTGCGCCTCGAGGCCCAGGGGGGCGAGGGGGCCGATGCAGAGGTGCGCCGCCTGAAGACAGTGCTCATGGGTCCGTACGGCGCCGTGGGAGACAGCCTGTACTGGGGGGCGCTCAGACCCCTGCTGGTGATCGGGGCGCTGCACCTGGCGTACCGCGGGGCGCTGTGGGCCCCGGCAGCGTTCGTGGCCGCCTTCGCGACCTGCAACCTGGCCAGCCGAGGGTATGCCTTCGTCCAGGGGTACCGCAGGGGCGCCGGGGTCGTGGAGCTCCTGAACCGCCTGGAGCTGCTCACCTGGGCCCGTCGCTTCCGGTTCGTCGCCGCCCTCTTCCTGGGAGGGCTCCTGGCAGCGGCCTACGGCCCGACCGCTCTGGCCGCCTGGGGCGTTCCGATTCTCGCCTGGGGCGGGACGGCACTCGTCCTGACCCTGGGGACCGCATGGGTCGTTGGGCGAGGGGTCGGACCCTCGTGGGTGTTGTGGGTCGGAGCCGGACTGTGTTGGGGGATCGTGACGTGGACCTGACTGCCCTGAGAGCGGAGGAGCGCACCTTCGAGATCGTCAACTCCCTGGGCCTGCATGCTCGGGCGGCGGCACTGCTCGTGCAGACGGCACAGAGGTACCGGAGCGACATCGAGGTTCGCAAGGAGGACATCGCGGTCAACGGGAAGAGCATTATGGGGGTTCTGATGCTTGCGGCCGCCAAGGGCTCCCGTGTCACCGTCCGTGCGGTGGGAGAGGATTCCCGGGATGCCCTGGAGGGGTTGGGTGATTTGATCCGCAACGGGTTCTGGGAGAAGGAGTGAACGTGCAGATCTTTCGGGAGCACCATGCCCTTCGGGGTATACCGGTCAGCCCCGGGATCGTGATCGGGAAGGTATACCTGCTGGATCGCCGCAAGGTCCGCCCACCCGAGAGGACGATCGACCCCCAAGAGGTGGAGGCCGAGCTGCAGCGCTTCCGCAGAGCCTTGGGCGAGACCCGGGAGCAACTCGAGGAGCTTCGAAAGCACTATGGGGAGAGCAGCCTGGGGGAGCACGACTACCTGGTAGACGTGCATCTGATGATGCTCGACGACCGCATGGTCGTGCAGGAAACCGAGCGCCAGGTGCGCGAGAACTTCTACGGCGCGGACTGGGCGCTCTGGACCGTTCTGGGGCGCATCAAAGCGTCGTTCGACGCGATGGAGGACGAGTACTTCAGGGACCGGCGCACCGACGTCGAGCACCTGGGCGACCGGATCCTGCGAAACCTGACAGGGCGCCGCCACGAGAGCATCGCCGACATCCGGGGCGACGTGGTCGTGGTCGCCCACGATCTCTCGCCCATGGACACGGCCCAGATGGACGTGGGGCGGGTCAAGGGGTTCGTCACCGACCTGGGAGGACGCACCTCCCACACGGCCATCCTGGCCCGGAGCCTCAACATCCCGGCCGTGGTCGGCTTGGAGGTGGTGACCGACCGGGCCAACGGCGGCGACACGGTAGTGATCGACGGCCTCTCCGGTGTGGTGATCCTCAACCCAACGGAGGAGGAGGTCCGGGAATTCCGCAAGCGAAAGGCCCGTTACCGTGCCTTCCGGAAGGAGCTCGAGTCCTTCGCCGCCGTGCCGGCCGTCACCCGCGACGGACACAAGGTCCGCGTTCGCGCCAACATCGAGCTCGAGGAGGAGGCCGCCAGCCTCAAACGTTACGGAGCCGAGGGCATCGGGCTCTACCGCACCGAGTTCCTGTACATGAACCGTGACCACCCTCCAACCGAGGAAGAGCATACCGTCGCCTACCGTAGGATGGCGGAGGCGGCCCATCCCTTTCCGGTCATCATCCGCACCCTCGACATCGGGGGCGACAAGCTGGTGCACTCCGTGCCCACGCAGGACGAGGTGAACCCCTCCCTCGGCCTCCGGTCGATCCGGCTCTGCCTCAAGGAGGCGGATCTCTTCAAGATCCAGCTGCGGGGCATCCTGCGGGCCAGCGCGGCCGGCAACGTCCGCCTGATGTTTCCCATGGTTTCCGGTCTCCAGGAGCTCAAGGAGGCCCTGGGGATCCTGGAGGAGGCCCGGGAGGAGCTGAGGGTCCTCGGGGTGGCCTTCGACGAGAAGATGCCCGTGGGGGTCATGATCGAGGTCCCGTCGGCGGCGCTCACCGCAGACCTTCTGGCGCCCCACGTGAATTTCTTTTCCATCGGGACCAACGACCTGATCCAGTACGCCCTGGCCATCGACCGCGTCAACGAGCACGTGGCGTACCTGTACGAGCCCCTGCACCCCGCGGTGCTGCGGCTGGTCCAGAGCGTCGCCGCGGCCGCCCACGCCCACGGCATCCCGGTCTCCGTGTGCGGTGAGATGGCCGGGGACGAGCTTCACACCCTGGTGCTCCTCGGCCTGGGGGTGGACGAGCTCTCCATGCACGCCCTTTCCATCCCCCGGATCAAGCGGCTGATTCATCACGCGGCCCTCTCGGAGGCCCAAGAGCTGGTGAAGCAGATCCTGGGCCTGGGCACAGCGGGGGAAGTCCACGGGACCGTCGAGCGGTACATGCGGGAGCGGCACCCCGCCGTCCTTGATCCCGTCGAGTTCGGGTCGAGCGAGGGCTGGGTGCCCCGCGAAGCCTCTTGAACCGGGGCGGAAACACGGGTAACCTGCCCGGTCCTCGCCGCCGGCGCAGTGCAGCGGCTCGAGACCCTGTTTCCGGTCGCCGGGGCGGCCCCCAGAGGAGAGCAATTCATGAGCATGACCGATTTTCTCTTCACGTCCGAGAGCGTAACCGAGGGGCACCCGGACAAGGTGGCCGATCAGATCTCGGACGCCGTGCTGGATACCCTCATCGCCCAGGACCCCCGGTCGCGCGTCGCCTGCGAGACCCTGGTCACCACGGGGATGGCGATCATCGCCGGCGAGATCACCACCAAGGGCTACGCCCACATGCCGGACGTGGTGCGCCAGACCATCAAGGAGATCGGCTACACAGACCCGTCCATGGGGTTCGACTGGGAGACCTGCGCGGTCCTCACCTCCATCGACCGCCAGAGCCCGGACATCGCCATGGGGGTGGACGAGGAGGAGGGGCACGAGCAGGGGGCCGGTGACCAGGGGCTCATGTTCGGCTTCGCCTGCAACGAGACCTCCGAGCTCATGCCGATGCCCATTGTTTACGCCCACAAGCTCACTCGGCGTCTGGCCGAGGTCCGCAAGGAGCGGCTGGTGGACTGTTTCCGCCCCGACGGGAAGAGCCAGGTCACGATCCGGTACGTGAATGGAAAGCCGGTGAGCGTGGACGCGGTGGTGGTGAGCACCCAGCACCGCCCCGACGTGACCCAGTCGGTGGTGCGGGAGGCTGTGCTCGAGACGGTGATCAAACCGGTGATCCCCGAGGAGCTGCTCACCAAGGAGACCCGGTTCTACATCAACCCCACGGGCCGGTTCGTGGTAGGTGGGCCCATGGGCGACTGCGGGCTGACGGGCCGCAAGATCATCGTGGATACGTACGGCGGGCAGGGGAGCCACGGAGGCGGGGCGTTCTCCGGCAAGGACCCATCCAAGGTGGATCGCTCCGCATCGTACATGGGGCGCTACATCGCCAAGAACATCGTGGCTGCGGGGTTGGCCGACAAGTGCGAGGTGCAGCTTGCCTATGCCATCGGGGTTGCGGACCCGGTCTCGGTGATGATCGACACTTCCGGGACCTGGAAGGTGGAGCCGGACCGGATCTCGGTCCTCGTGCGGGAGATCTTCCCGCTGAAGCCGAAGGAAATCATCCAGCATCTGGACCTGCTGCGGCCCATCTACCGCAAGACAGCCGCCAACGGTCACTTTGGCCGAAACGATCCCGACTTCACCTGGGAGCGCACAGACAAGGCCGCGGAGTTGCGCAAGGCGGCAGGACTGTAGCTCCCGCGGCGTCCACGGGATGGGGGGGGAAAGGGCTGGCTGTCCGCCGAGCTCTGCGGGCCGCGAGAGTGCTTGTCTCGTGGAACCGCCTTCACTCTGGACCGAACCGCGCGGCGATGGGGCCGTGAGAGGGGACGATACCGTCATGACACCTGCGATGCCCACCCGCGACGTGCGGCACGCCGACTACAAGGTGGCCGACCTGAGCGAGGCCACGGTGCGTTTCGGCCGCAAGGAGATCGAGCTGGCCGAGCACGAGATGCCGGGGCTGATGGCCCTGCGTGCAGAGCTGGCGGGGCAGAAGCCCCTGGCCGGGGCGCGGATCATGGGCTCGCTGCACATGACCATCCAGACCGCCGTCCTGATCGAGACCCTGGTCGAGCTCGGGGCCGACGTCCGCTGGGTGAGCTGCAACATCTTCTCCACCCAGGATCACGCGGCGGCGGCCACGGTCGCAGGTCTTGGAGGCGGTGCGGACAACCCCCGGGGGGTCCCCGTTTTTGCCTGGAAGGGGGAGACCCTGCCCGAGTACTGGTGGTGCACCCTTCAGGCCCTCGTGTGGCCCGACGGCTCGGGACCCAACCTGCTCCTCGACGACGGAGGCGACGCCACGCTCCTCGTGCACCTGGGGGCGGAGTACGAGGAAACCGGCACCATCCCGGATCCGGCCACGGCGGACAGCGAAGAGCTCTCGGTCATCCTGGCCCTCTTGCACCGGGTCCGACAGGAGCGGGGGGGCGACTTCTGGCGGCCCATGGCCGCTGCCATCCGGGGGGTGTCGGAGGAGACGACCACCGGGGTCCACCGGCTCTACGAGCGGATGAAGAGCGGCACCCTGCGGTTCCCGGCGATCAATGTCAACGACTCGGTCACGAAGAGCAAGTTCGACAACATCTACGGCTGCCGTCATTCGCTGGTGGACGCCCTCATGCGCGCCACCGACGTGATGATCGCGGGCAAGCGGGCTCTGGTGTGCGGCTACGGCGACGTGGGCAAGGGCAGCGCCGAGAGCTTGCTGGGTCAGAAGGCCCGGGTCGCGGTGAGCGAGATCGACCCAATCTGCGCGCTCCAGGCGTGCATGCACGGGCTCGACGTGATCACGGTCGAGGACGCCCTGCCGGAGTTCGACATCTACGTCACCGCCACGGGAAACAAGCGCATCATCCTCGCCGAGCACATGGCGCGCATGAAGCACAACGCGGTCGTCTGCAACATCGGACACTTCGACAACGAAATCGACATTGCGGGGCTGGAAGCGCTGCGGCGACGAGGCGGGGTGGAGAAGATCGAGGTCAAACCCCAGGTCCACGAGTGGCGATTCCGAGACACCGCCCACGGGCCGAATGGGGGAGGCCACTCGATCCTCGTGCTCGCCGAGGGCCGGCTGGTGAACCTGGGCTGCGCCACCGGGCACCCGAGCTTCGTGATGTCGGCGTCGTTCACCAACCAGGTGATGGCCCAGATCGAGCTCCACCGGAACGCGGAACGGTACGGCAAGGCCGTGGTCGTGCTGCCCAAACACCTCGACGAGAAGGTGGCCCGGCTCCACTTGGACAAGTTCGGGGCCAGACTCACCCGGCTGACCGCCGATCAGGCCGCCTACATCGGCGTGGACGTGGACGGCCCTTATAAGTCCGACCAGTACCGGTACTGACCTCCCGCACCATCGAGACGCCGCAAGACCGTGCCCCGGGGGCTGCGCCGAGCTTCCCCGGGGCACGGTGCCATCGAACGCTTTCGCACCGGGAGATGCCCATGGAAGACACGGTCACCTACGCTCCTCCGGCCTCCGGGACTCCCATCGAGAAGGGGGCCGACGGGGTCCTGGTCGTGCCCAGCGCCCCGATCCTGCCCTTCATCGAGGGGGACGGCACCGGCCCCGACATCTGGCAGGCGTCCCGCGCGGTCTTCGACCGCGCGGTCGAGCTCGCCTACGGCGGCGAGCGGGTCGTCCACTGGTACGAGGTCTACGCCGGGGAGAAGGCGTTTCGCGCCTACGGCGTGTGGCTGCCCCAGGCGACCCTGGAGGCGATCCGGCGCTACCGGGTGGCCATCAAGGGTCCGCTCACCACGCCGGTGGGGGGGGGCATCCGGAGCCTCAACGTGACCCT